>NZ_JBWKYN010000072.1:0-27105 GCF_059423785.1 Arcicella sp. GW458-12-2-14-TSB2
ATGCATATTTACGTCTTTTATTTAAATATGTTTCTTTTTAAATACTAATTTTTCAAAGAATACAAATTACTGTTATTCAAATACTTATTGATTACTGAACGAATTTCTGCTTGACGTTTCGTTGCATTTTTCTCTCCTTTAGCCTTCAATGATTCTACTACATCATCTAATTCTTTCCACAACATCTTTCCGTCGTCTGATTTTGCTTTTAAACTTATTCCTTTGTTCTGAGCAATCAATTGTCCCCATACAGTACGAACATCAACCCAATATTCACGGTTTTTTGCCCAAAATTCAGTTGCAATTTTACATTTTGCATCATCAATTTTTTTGTAATCATTCAACCCTTTTTCTTGTGCCAATAGTTTATCGCCTGAAGCATCACGAATCACTTTATCATTATCTTGTTCATGTAAATAACCATCAGGCGTTACATGGATACGGTTGTTTCTTCTCAATACCTGATAGTCTGAACGCTTCGTGTATTCTCTTCTTGGAAGTGGCGCATCAGTAATATTTGCCCACAGGTGTTGACCATCTTTATGAATCCAAGAGGCAGTACCTTCATACCGTGGCATATCGTTTACTTCAAAAACAGATTGAGACCATTGCCCTTTTACCTGATTTTTAGGCAACTGCGTAGCCTTCCACGTCAAACCTTTGTCAAAAGCTAATAGGTCCGTATTTTCATACTGCCAGTCTTCACGCCAATGTTTTATGACCATCGTATCGTTAATAACCAACAAGTGCATCAATACTAATTTGTCTTTGCTTTCTTCATCCACAAAAACCCATTCTCTACCTCCTGTTACATAACGATCATGATATTGATAGCTTTTATCTGGAGCAAAGGTTTCGGCATAACTAAATTTTATATCAAAACAACCACATTGACCTTTAATGGCAGCAATATCTGCACTTTTTTGCGCATTTGCTAAGATTGATACTCCCATCAATACGATAGCGACGAATAGTTTTTTCATTGTATTTTAGACATTATTTTATGTGAAAATTCCTGTGAGTGATTATTATTTTTTGGTTTTTGTTTTCTCTTTTTTCTACGACCCCACCAGATATAAAAACCTGTGACAGGTAGCGTTGCTGCAATGAATGAAGCCATAAATGCAAGTATCATCCCTGTAAGACCTAGTGCTTTACCTACATGGATATCGTAAATCATAGATGTGAATTTCTCTGCTGATGTCTGACTTTCGTATGCTTTATTTCTGATTAATTCGCCACTTTTTTGGTCAAATGCCAAGAAGCTTCTCTTCATGTAATTATTAGCATTATGATAAATGTTAGCACGAATAACTCCTTTGGCATTTTCTTTTTCGGGTAGATTAAACATAAAAACTTTACCATCTGGCACAGCTCTGTGCGATTGGCTAGCAACTTTTTGTAAAATGCCTGATGTTTGTATGGTCAGTAAAGAATCTGATGTTACAGGTTCTTCTTTGGCAGGAATATGTCCACCGTTGGCAGTCCAGATTACTGTAGCTTTGAACCAATCGAAATCGAACCAAAGGCCAGAAAGTGCAATACACAATGCTAGTAATAGGCTATAAAATCCTGGAACATTATGCAAGTCATAGTTTTTCCGTTTCCATTGGGTTGTTTTTTTCCAGTCAAAACGAATTCGTTGTTTCAACGCTGCCTTGTTTTTGGGCCACCATAGTACTAAGCCAGAGATAAGCAGAATAATAAAAATAACGGTACTCCAACCTACAATTTGTTTCCCAACCTTACCTAAAAGTAGGTCATAATGCAACCGCAATACAATGGGGAAGAAGCTGTACTTTGTATTTTCTATACCCAAGACTGCCCCATTATATGGATTCAGGTAAATCGTTTGGTTATATTCCCATTGCTGAAAATAATTCCAGCCTTTAGCATTATATTTTGACGATATAAAATGATAACTGCCTTGCTTATCGACAGGAGCAATGATACGACTAATAGGGAATGTATTTCCTAATTGAGCTTGAGCGATGGCGTGTAATTTATCTAAAGGCAAACGTTGCTGTTTTGATACTGATACATAAAGCTTATCAGCATTCCAGCAATTCTGTAATTCCTGTTCAAAACAGTAAATACAGCCAGTAACCCCCAATATAAACACCACAAGCCCAGATGTTAGTCCGAGCCAGAGGTGTATATTGCTGATGATTTTTTTAAGTTTCATCTTATCTAGAATTTAAAGGACATACTCATGGCGTAACTTCTCAACGGCTGAGCATAACCATAAGCATCCCAATTTTTTTGATCTGTTAAATTATTGATTTTCAAGCCTACTCTTAATTTCGGCAAATCATAGAATGCCGTTACATTTAAAAGTGTATAAGAAGGGAAGTAGAAAGTATTGGCTGTTGAGAAAAACATTTTATCTACATAATAACCTCCAAAGCCAAAGCCTACATTCTTGAGTGCTTTTTCTGTGAATTTATAACTAAGCCAGAAATTGGCTACATTTTCAGGAGCTGAAGCCGACTTTTTACCTTCAGTAGTTTTGTCTGTGGCTTTTACTATTTTATTATCATTATATGCATAGCCTGCAAAAAGATTAAAGCCTTTGAATGGATTGGCTATAATCTCAAACTCTAAGCCTTTACTTACCTGCTTGGCATCTTGAAAAGAAACACCTTTTTCATCTCGACGGATGGCATTATCTATCGCTATGTTATAATAGCTTAAAGTAATATTTAGCTTTTTATCTAGTAGTTCTGTCTTGATTCCTCCTTCTGACTGAACAGCGTAGATAGGTTTAGGCGTAAATTGCTCTCCTGTTGGCTGATTGATAGGTCCTTGATTCTGAAAACCACTCATATAGTTACCGAAAATCGACACTTTATCTTTCAGTACTTGATACACCAATCCCAATTTAGGCGCTAATGCTGTTTGGCTATAGGCTGGTGTAGAAGGAATTCCTTTGTAGGTAAAATTATCTATTCTTAAACTCAACATCGCTGATAGTTTATCCGATAATCCCACAACGTCTGACACATAGGCACTCGTAGTAATTTGGTCTGAAATATCAAACGGCACCATACCGCCACGATTCAAAATAGCTTGATCCGTTTTTGCTTTTGTTAGTGGATTCAATGTTTTTGTAACATTTACCGTATCAATAACACCATTATTATTTACTAAAGAGTAATTAAAACTTCCGTTAAAGTAACGATAGTTTACCCCCGCCAAAACTTTGTGACTGATATATCCTGTATTTAAGCTCCCCATGAAATTCTGCTGGAAGTTGGTGTAGTTATTATAGATAGGGCCATATACCAGAACGTTTCTTGTTACTAAAGTAGGCGAAATCCAATTAAGGTAATTTTGATAACTCTGTTTTACATACTCTGTTACATAAGAAAACAAAGTTGAAGACGTCCAATTGTTTGAAATTTTATAGTTTGCTTCTAAAAAATATTTTGAGGCAAAAGTTTCAGCATTGACGTCGTCATTGAAAAGGTTTTTCTTATAGTTTATTGGAAATTCCGCAGGACTGTTGTATCCCGATGCAGTAGCTACACGAGTATAAATACTACGTGTTTGGTCAATACTCAAGAACTCTACATCTGCTAAAATCTTTAAGCGGCTATTCACTTGATAAGAAACACTAGGAGCAATCATAAGCATGTTATTATGCCCTTGATCTAAAAATCCATATTGCCTGTTCACAACTGCATTGATTCTGAACAAGGCTGTTTTTTCTTCATTAACAGGCGTGTTGATGTCTGCTGTTAAACGATTCAATCCAAAACTTCCTAAAGTATAAGATACATCGCCTCTGAAAGTTTCGAAAGGTTTTTTTGTAACCAAATTGACAACACCACCAAAAGAAGAAATAGAAGCACCAAACAATGTTCCAGATGGTCCTTTTATTACTTCAATTCGTTCTACATTACCAATCTCAACAGATGACCTAGACGCTGTAGTTTCCATACCATTTCTAGCATTTATGCTCGTTGCGAAACCTCTAGAAGTAATAGCAAAGCCCCCAGCAGGATAATTAATCGGTGCAGCACCCACGGCATTTGCTAAGGCTCCGCCAATACTCGTAACTACTTGTTCTTGTAGTAACTCTTTAGGTATTACGGTATAAACCTGTGGGTTTTCAAGATTTTTCAAAGGGAAGCGAGCTACATAGTCTGTTTCTTTTTGAGAGAATTTATTGGTATTTGACTGCACTACTACTTCTTGTAATTGATTCGCATTTTCTGCTAAGGTGAAATCAACCACCAAAGTTTGCCCTGCTTTTACTTCTACTTGATGCTCTTTTGTTTCAAGGCCAACCAAACTTACCTTTAGTTTATACGTTCCAGATTTGATGCGTTCAATTTTGTATTCTCCGTTTTCGTTAGATATTGTTCCTTTGTTCGTTCCATTCAATTGTACATTTACAAATTCAGCTGGTTTGCCGTCGGAAGTACTTATTTTCCCTTTAATTGTAGCATTTTGTGCAAATGACACAATGCTACAAAAGCTTAAAAAATATGCTAAATATATTTTCATGATTTTGTTTTTATGTTAGGATTATTATTTGTTTATGCATTTTACAGATTTCCCTCTTTAGTGAAAGAGAGAAACCTAAACAGTAAAATTTTAGAATTTAAGAATGAGGTTTGCTAAAACATTAAATGGTTTCTGAGGCGTACCATTCGAATTCCAGTACTGTTGGTCAAGCAAATTGTTTGCTTTTAGGGCTATCCTATATTTAGGCTGGTCATAAAAGATAGAGGCATTTAATAAAGTATAAGATGGTATTACAAATACATTAGTACTCTCGAACCATGAGTCGCTTACATAATTTCCTCCTGCACCTATGCCTATACCTTTGAGGTCTCCTTTTGTGATATAATAGCTTACCCAGATATTTGCTACATTCTTCGGACTAACCGTAAGCGATTTGCCATTTAAAGCTTCAGTTGCTTTGGTATATTTGTTATCATTTTGTGCATAACCTGCAACGATATTTAAACCTGATATAGGATTAGTGATAAGTTCTACCTCCCACCCTTTGCTATTCTGAGTACCATTTTGCACCGTAAAATTCTGACCATTTATTACCTCGGTACGGGTAGAGTTTGACACAGAAATATCATAATAGCTTACAGAACCACTTAGCTTGTTTTTTACAATATCAAGCTTTACTCCTGCTTCCCACTGATTGGCATATTGAGGTTTTAGTTCTAAAAATGAGTTGTCTGGCTGTGTTACAGGGGCTAAATTCACGAACCCATTCATGTAGTTGGCAAAAACAGAAACCTTGTCTTTTAGAGGTTGATATACCAACCCCATTTTAGGTGATAAAGATGTCTGTTCGTAACCGCCTTTAAATGTTCCTGTAGAAAGTGTATAATCTCCTTTTGTGGTATACCTATCTAAGCGCAAGCTTAGCATTGCCATTAATTTGGGTGTGATATTCACTACATCTGAAACATATAATCCATAGCTTGTAGAGCTAAAATTGGTAGTAGTAAACCCTCGTTTAGCCGCAAGTTCATTTACTTTATATACATTAAAATCCTTTACGGGTTGATTAATATTTAGGGTATCATACGTAACTGTTGATCTATTTAGTGAATTATAGATTACATTATAATCTACCCCTACAACTATTCTATTTCTGAGTGTACCTATTTTAAAATCACCAATAAAGTTTTGTTGAATTTGAATATTTCCGAATGTTTCTGGTGTTTGATTTCTAACGGTTCTCATCACTGTAGAATCCGTCAACATTGACAGCGTCGTCCAGTAAAAATGCTCGTAAGCTCCTTCTGAATATAAAAATTTAGTCTCTGACTTCCATTTATCCGAAAGCTTATACTCTACTTGTCCACCTAAATTATTAACCCCATTTTGTACATCAACATTATTATTGATAAGAGAACGGTTGTAACCCAACTTCAAATCTTTGAAATTCCTTGCTTTAACTCTTGCAAGAGAGCCTATTGCTAAACTTGATGTTGTATAAGCACTCTTTGTAATCTCAAGGTCTATGGTAAATTTTAGTCTGTTGTTTACTTGATAAGAAAACGTTGGTGCGAATGTGTAATTTTTAGCAAACCCTTGATCCTGAAAAGAGCCTTCTGACTGCCACGCACTATTTAATCTAAAAAGAGCTGTTCTGTCTTCATTCAATGGAGTATTTACATCTGCCGTAATTCTTGAAAGATTAAAGCTTCCAGCAGTATAGCTTACTTCGCCACCAAAAGTATCGTATGGCCTTTTGGTTACATAATTAAATACCCCACCAAAAGTTATATTTCTATTACTCCCAAATAAAGTTCCTGAAGGTCCTTTTAGTACTTCTACTCGTTCTAAAATGATAGGATTCATCGGTGCTACCGCACTGGTAACCATGCCATTTCGCATACCTACCGTGCTTGAAAAACCTCTCATGGTCATTCCTTGCGAACCACCAGCTAGAGAAAGAGGTACTGCTCCAGGAACATTTCGGTATAAATCCATACGTTCTATCACCACTTGTTCTTTCATTAATTCTCTTCCTACAACATTGTATACTTGCGAGTTTTCAAGGTTTTTCAATGGCATTCTTGCTACAGATTCTGTTTCCTTTTGCGAAAACTTATTAGTATTGGCAAATACCATTACCTCTTGTAGCTGGCTAGTATTTTCAGCCAAAGTAAAATCAACTACTAATGTTTGTCCTGCCTTTACTTCTATTTGTTGTTCTTTGGTTTCAAGACCGACTAAACTTACTTTTAGTGTATATATTCCAGCCTTGATTCGGTCTATTCTGTACGCTCCATTTTCATCGGCAATGGTTCCTTTGTTTGTCCCATTCAATTGCACATTCACAAATTCAGCGGGTGTGCCATCAGACGTACTTATTTTACCTTTAATAATAGCATTTTGTGCAAATGACACAATGCTACAGAAGGTTAAAAAATATGTTAAATATATTTTCATGATTTCGATTAGTTTAGATATAAATTAAAACGCATAGCCAATGCTCAACATCCAGTTACGTGGTGCACCTGGGAACATTCTGATTTTATCGTATCCACCCACCCAATAAGTTTTATTGGTTAAGTTGTTAGCATTTAATTGAATTTGGCATTTAGCAATCTTATAATAAATCGCTCCTGTAAAAAGCTGATATGTTGGTATTATTTGTGGTTCAGCATTCACTGCCACAATTGAACCCAAACGTTCGGTGGCAAAATTGGTTCCTAAACCAATGCCCAGTCCGCTTAAACTACCTTTTCCGATAACATATTTTGTCCAGATATTTCCTTGATGTTTTGGTGCGTTTGGTTTCTGGCGACCGATTAAAGTCTCGTCTTTACTTTGGGTAAAGGTGGCGTCGTTGTAGGAATAATTAATAATTAAATTCCAATTAGTTGCCAATTGTCCAATAACATCCAATTCTATTCCTTTCGACACTTCACGGCCTACTTGTGTCAATAAATCGGGCTGACCACTTACGCCTGCATTGTACAAAGCACCGTCAACCGTTAATTGATAAATTGAAATATTGGCTGTTAAACGCTTATCAAACCAATCTGTTTTTGCCCCCACTTCATAGAGAGTACTATAAAGTGGGTCGAAAGGACCGCCAGCATTTACGTTAGAAACCGCAGTGGAAGTTTGTGGCTGATAGCCTTTTACGAAAGTGCCATAAGCATTCACATTTTTATTCAGGCTATAAACCAAGCCTAATCTTGGAATAAGGGCTTTTTGTGTTACTTTGTTTTCACTAGCCGTTTTATAGTTTTCTAAATCTGTAAAATAGTCTTGACGTAAACCTAAGAGTATTTGTAGTTTTTTATACGTAATCTGGTCTTGTAGATACACGCCTTGTGTAGAATAGAACGTTGGTGCATAGTCTGTTCTTTGATAGAAGTATTTACTCATATCCGCTAAAAAGTAAGGATTAGCTGCCGTTAAATCATAATGAGCAACATTTGGTACTGGATTTCCTTTGGCATCTAATAAGTAATTAGACTTCTTGGTTGGGTCATAGGTATTGATACTTCCAGAGTTCGTTGCATTTCTATAACCTCTTGCCGTAAGTTGCGACCCGCCTGCGGCTAATACTTCTTGGGCATAATCATAGCCAATCACCACTTTATGAGCGGTTTTTCCTAAATTAAAGTCAATGTTGAAGTAGTTAGAAACATTATCAACATTGAAGGTTCTTTTACGAATAAAAACCTGCATTTCTATCTCCGAATCTATCAATGCTCCCGCCGCATTTTTGGCATAAGTATTGGCTGAACGATGTTCCAATAAATCTTCGTCATAAGCAGTACGCATGAATGAAGAATTGAAACTAATATGATTTGAAAACTTATGATTTAGAGAAATCGTAGCATTATATACGTTTTCTTTCAAATAATCATTTGAACGGTTTAATGATTTAGAAATGGGCGTAGAATATAAATCTCCTGTTCCCAAAACTGATTGACCTCTATCTAATCGAGAATCACCACTTTGTAAAACAATATCAAAATTTAAACGGGTTTTATTATTGGGTAAGAAGGAAAAGGACGGAGCAATGATATAGTTTTTCTCGAATTGTAAATCTCGGAACGAACCAGAATTTTCATACCCTAAATTCAAACGATACAAGAGCGTCTTCTCTTCGTTCATTGGACCAGTAAAATCAGCTGTAGTACGAAAATTAGCAAAACTTCCCATCGAAATATTAAACGATTGGCGTTTTTCGTCCAGAGGTTTTTTCGTTACACGATTCAACGAACCTCCTGCCGCTGCATTTCCAAATAATGCTGATGATGGCCCTTTGATGACTTCAACACGTTCGATATGAGGAATTAATTGCTGTTTCCAGAAACTCGTAAAAGCACGCATTCCATTTACTAACATGGAATAATTATCGTTTCCACTTACACGATGTCCTCTGATAGTCAAATCATTATAAAATGAAAACTGACTTACACCGCTCATGTTTTTCACAATATCGTTTACACGAAAGGCTGCTTGATCTTGAATCAATTCTTTGGTAACATAACTGATTGACTGCGGAAGGTCTTTCAATGCCGTTGCTGATTTTGAACCGATAAAAGTTGAATTATTCTTGTATTCAGTCTCCTTTCTACCTGTAATTTCTACCGTTTGTAGTTCTGTTAGCGATTCAATTAATTGAATCGCTAACGGTGTACTTTCACTACTAACTTTTACTTTTTGAAGAAGGGTTTCATAACCAATACCCGAAAGCTGTAAAGTATATTCCCCTTCTTTGAGGTTGGCAATTGAGAAAAAACCATCTTGATTGGTCGTTGTTCCAAACTTTGTGCCTTTTAATATTACATTAATGCCCGACAATTTTGTGTTTTTTGTATCTGAAATACTTCCCAACAAGGTTGTTTTTTGGGCAAAAACAGCATTGACGGTCATTAATAAAGTGATGACAATAGCTCTACTCTTTCTAAAAAAGTTTAAATTTTTCATGGGTCAAAATATTGATTGTACTCAGTGTTTTTAAGATTTATTGAAGTTTAAACATAGGGTTCCCCTTCCCCAAAAATTCATTTTGGGGGATAATTGATTTTAATAAACTTTATTTTGATAAACGCTTCAAAACAAAACCACGCTTTAGCTATATTCTTTGCTACTGGCAGTAGCTGTGGTTTGCTTTTTCCTTCTCCCCCACCAAATCAATACTCCTGAAATGGGTAAACTAGCAGCTACTAAGCTTACTAAAAAGGCTAATACTTTTCCTGCCAGACCAAATATTGCCCCTACATGAATATCATAATTCATTCGGAGTATTTTATCCGCTACTTTGTCTACAGGAAACCTTCCATAAAGGTGATTTACGGACAATTCTTTTAATGAATATTGGTCAAAATAACGGTAATCAATTTTCCACGTTGTGCCTTCTTCTACATTTATATTAACAGCCAGAGAGGCTGAATCAGACTCTGGAATATGTACCTCTATCGTTTTTGCAAGTGGCTGTTCTGCAAGCATTTTATACCAAATACGGTCAATAGCAGGTGATTGTTTTGTTAAATTTTCTTTCTGTTTTTTATCTGAAAAAACTTCTGTATACATCGTTGATTTTTCACCTCCCAAGCCTCCATACACACTATTAGCAAACCATTCAAAGCCCCATACTAAGCCCGTTAAGGCAATAATTAAGACAATCCAAGCTGAATAAAAACCTAAAATATTATGTAAATCATAATTTTTACGTTTCCATTTTGTTGCATTTTTCCAACGAAACCAAAAGCGTTGTTTGGCAGCGCTTTCGTTTTTTGGCCACCATAAAATAATGCCCGAAATCAACATGACCACAAAAACCAATGTTGAAGTAGCCACTATCGGCTGACCTATCGTTGGTGGGAGCCATAAATAATAATGCCCCATTAATACTATTCTAAAAAAATCACTATCCATATCTTTTACTTCCAATACTTCTCCATTATAAGGATTGAGGTAGGTGATATAATAATAGGATGGTTCATAGTGATAAAAAATAGCTTGTGCCGACTGACTTTTACCTGAATACAGGATAGCATGAAGCTGTTTGTTTGGCAAAGCTTTTAACGCTATTTTTTCAAGGGCTGATGGTCGTAAAAATGGTTTATTTTGGGGTTCTACAAAGCGAAAAGGCTGAGTGACATTCTGTATTTCTTCCTGAAAAGCATACAAGCAACCCGTTATAGAAACGATAAACACCACAAGTCCAGACGCAAGCCCAAGCCACAGGTGAATCTTTCCTATAATTTTTTTAAAACTCTTCATATATTTAAGTATGATTAACGCTCAATGATTTATAAGGTACTTGTAAAAATCAGCCCTTTTATTCTAGAAAACTTATGTCCCTAAAATACCAGAGAAATTCATTTCCTAACGCTAAGAGTTGATTTAGTAATACTGTGTTCATTTAGCACTTCAGCATGCTAAATGAATACAGTAAAGAATAAGCATTTCATCGCTTATTCTTTACTGATAGATTTTTAAAACTTATATCCAACTGATAAACGAGCATTACGCAAAGCTTCTGTTTGGTAGTAGTAAAAACCACTCCAGCTATAGAAAGCTCCTGAATATAAATAAGCATTTAAAATGTTATTAACATTCAAGGCAATAGAGAAGTTGTTTGCTTGATAAGAAACCGCTCCATCCATACGGAAGTAATCTTTCAATGGCTGTGTTGTTCCATCAAATACATACCATGAAGAACGTCCTGCTTGATATTGTGCTCCTAAAGAAACACCCCATCCTTTCATTTTTCCATTCGTTGCTTTATATGCTAACCAAGCGTTGGCGATATTTTTAGTTGAACCTGCTACTGCAACACCTACTTTTTCAGCTTCAGTATCTTTCGTTACTTTAGCGTTTGTATAAGCATAGTTCAATGTCAAGTCTAAACCATGAACAATTTGTCCACGTAAATCAAATTCAACACCTTCTGTTTGAGTTTGTCCTAGTTGTATAGAGAAGTTTGGATTACTTGGATCAGATGTTAATACATTATTTTTCGTAATGCGATACGCTGCTAATGATGTTGTCCATAAGCCTCCAAGCCATTCTCTTTTCAATCCTAATTCTTTGTTATTTCCTGTAATTGGATCAAATTTCTTTCCACTTTTATCTACGCCTGCTTGCGGTACAAAAGCTTCGTCAAATACACCATATACAGAAGTATGTTTGTCTAAAGAATAACTTAAACCAACGCGAGGTGTAAATTTATTTGCTGTAGCAATTCCTGAATAAGGATCTCCATCTGTAGATGTAGTATAACGACCTGCCAACGTTAAACGTAGTTTATTTTCAAAGAAGTGCATTTCATCTTGTAAATAAATACCTGTATACGTTTGATAATAGTTTGCACCGCGTTCACGAAGACTTAAAGAACGGTCGAACTTAGGATAGCTTGATGCTGGTGTTACGCCATATTGTGGGTTATAAATAGTTAATGGGCTAATATCTCCTGATTGGTTCCAATCGTGGAAATAGTTTTTATTACCCATATCCAAACCCGCCAACAAAAGGTGTTTAACGCTTCCCGTTTCAACATCACCATTTACAAAAAACTGACCTAATTTATTGGTTCCATCAATATCCCAAATAGCCATGTTTCTATGCAAAGTATCACCATTAGCTGATATACTAGTTGGCCACATAGATTGTCCTACTTGGCTATAGTTCATATAAGCAATCTGACCTGTAAACTTCCAGTTTTTATTGATAGCATGTGCCAATGTCAAGAAAAACGTGTTGTCATTGATATTGGTTGCAGGCATATTGGCTTCAGCAGTGGTAAAGTTCACTGGCAAATCACCATATCCTTTTTTAGAGAATGAATAATTAGAGCCAATCATCGACATCTGATTGTACTGATAAGTATATTCAGCAGTCAAAGATGTTTTATCATTAAATTGATATTTGATAACAGGAGCAATTGATACACGGTTGTTGAATTCAAAATCACGGTGCGACCCTTTCATTTGTCCCATAATGTTCAAACGATACAACAATTTACCATCTTCTCTTAATTTCCCGTCTAAATCTAACGTAGAACGATAGGTATTAAAGCTACCAACTGTCATAGTTGCTTCTCCTTTTGTCATACCTGTAGGTTTCTTTGTTACTACATTATAGAAACCAGAAGGTTCGCCATTTGCTAACATAAAACCAGCAGGACCTTTCACAAATTCAATACGTTCAACCATACTCATGTCTTCGGCTAATGGACCCCATGACATTTGTACATTCATACCATTTCTAAAAGCAGCAATTTGTGAACCACGCATATTCAAAAGTGCATAATTGTCCCAATGCTCTAAACGTGTTACACCACTTACATTTCTGGTTACGCCTTCAAGCATATCAAAAATTTGTTGGTCTTGAAGCAATTGTTTCGTAACAACTTGAATATTCTGAGGAAGTTCAAGTAATGGCGTTTTTAGACGAAGTGAAATTGATGGATAATCAGTAACATATTTACTAGGATTTGATACTACAATAACCTCTTTCAGTTGTTTACTATCTTCTGTTAGTTTAAAATCTACTTCTTTAGTCTCTCCAGCGGCTATAACAACACTTTGGTTTTGTGCTTCTAAGCCTACAAAACTTGCTTGTAGTGTATATTTCCCTGGCTTAATTTCTGTGATTTCATAATAACCATTTGCATCCGCTATTACCCCTTTGTTTGTTCCTTTAAGAACAACATTTACAAACTCTGCTGGCTTTCCGTCACTTGTAATAACTTTCCCTTTGATAAGGGCTGTCTGCTGTGCTACAGCAAATACACTGTTTAACAATAAAACACTACAGAAAATAATGCTAAAAAAGTGTTTTGATAATTGTTTATTCATGATACTGTTTGTATAAGGATTTAATTATTTAAAGGCATCAAATGTGATTTTGACAATGCAAATATTATACTTATTTAGACTAAATCAAAATAATTTCAGTTTTTATTTGGAATCTTTCTAAATAATACACTACCTTTGTCATGTTCCTTTTGAACAAGAAAGTTTTGGAGATATTAGGATTATTGGACTCGAAGACTAGAAGATATAAGACACTAGATGTAAGACACTAGACTTGGAGATTTTAGATTTTGGGATTATTGGACTAGAAGACTAAAAGACATAAGACATTAGTTATAAGACACTAGGCTTGGAGATTTTGGAATTTGGGATTATTGGACTAGAAGACTAAGAGACATAAGACATTAGTTATAAGACACTAGGCTTGGAGATTTTGGAATTATTAGACTAGAAGATATAAGACACTAGATGTGAGACACTAGACTTGGAGATTCTAGATTTTGGGACTAAAGTGCTATTAGAAAGGAAATAAGTATTGGATTTCTCTATATTATCCAACTAAAGATTCATATCAATCACTAACATTGAAAATGCTGAGGCTCGCTGCTGAAAGCTAATTACCCGAACATCTTATGAAGTGTATAATTACCTTATTATTTATATATAATGCTTTAAACGTGTTTGGACAACAGAAACATGTTTTAAGTGATAGTTTAAAGACAAGTAATTTAAATGAAGTTGTTGTAACCGCTACTCGCAATGAAAGGGCTTTAAACGCTTTACCCATGCCTGTAACACTGATTGGGCAGAAACAGATTCGGGCGATGGGTTCATTGCGACTAAGCGAAGTACTTGCAGAACAAACGGGACTTTTTATTGTAAATGACCACGGGCAAGGGCTTCAAGTTCAAGGGTTTAGTCCAGATTATACGTTAATTTTGTTGGATGGTGAACCTTTGGTTGGAAGAACAGCTGGTACTTTAGAATTATCAAGATTGGCAGTAGCTAATATTAAGCAAATTGAAATCGTAAAAGGGCCTTCCTCTAGTTTATATGGCTCAGAGGCTTTGGCTGGAGTAGTAAATATCATTACTGAAAGACCTAATGGAACAAAGGGTTCTTTTTCAGCAAGATACGGAACGAATCAGACAACTGATTTATCTGGAAACATGAGCATAAAAACGAAAAAGTCAGGGTTCAATCTGTTCTTAAATCGCTATGCTTCTGGTGGATACGACTTCACACCTGAAACTTTTGGACAAACAGTTTCACCTTTTCAAAATTATACGATTACCCCAAAATTTACCTATGATTTTTCAAAAAATGTAAGTTTGAATGTATCAACAAGATATAATATTGAAAATCAAGAAAGTAGCTTATTAGTCGGAACAGACCAAATAGTAGGAACAGGTTCGGTAAAGGACTGGAATTTTAACCCAAGTTTAAGGGTTTCTTTTCACCAAAACCTAAAAGCTGTTTTTAGATTTTACAATACGCAGTATAAAACAAATTCTGAACTTTTATTTCAGAAAGACAATAACGTATATGATGCAACGTACTTCAATCAGCAATTTCTAAGACCAGAAGTTCAGGTAGATTATGCCATAGGCAATAAGCAAGTATTAACGCTTGGGGCTGGTAAAATCTGGGAGAGTGTAGCAGCAACGAGGTACGATGATGTTAAAAGATTTGAAACCAATTATGGGTTTTTTCAATACGAAAATTTACTGGTGAGTGCTCTAAACCTAACTATCGGTGGTCGTTTTGACGCTCACTCCGCTTACAAAGCTCAGTTTAGTCCCAAGGTTTCGGTGGCTTATGATTTATCTAAAAAGGTAAAACTCAACGGCTCTGTTGGAGTGGGTTTCAAGGCACCAGATTTTAGACAGTTGTACCTCAACTTTACCAATGCAGTAGCTGGTTATAGCGTGTTTGGTACACAAGAAGTAGCGTTAAATTTAGCTCGTTTACAGGCTGAAAATCAGATTGCTGAAGTATTATTCGATGTAAATAAACTGGGTGAATTAAAAGCCGAAAGCTCTTTAGCATTTAATTTTGGCGGGAAAGTTTATTTAGATAACGGTCTGAAGTTCAAGGCAAACGTTTTTAGGAATGACATTTCAAACCTAATTCAGACTCAAGCCGTAGCCCTAAAAACGAACGGACAAAGTGTTTTTAGCTATATGAACCTTACCAAAGCATTTACACAAGGGATAGAATTAGACGCTAGTTATACGATTGCCAACAATAAGTCGCCTATTACATTAAGTGCTGGTTATCAGTTTTTGGAAGCAAAAGATAAAGACGTAGTAGATAAAATAGCGCGTGGTGAATTATTCAGACGTGACCCTGAAACGTTGGTAACAGTAAGAGTGAAAGCGTCTGACTATGAAGGACTTTTCAATCGTTCTAGGCATTCGGCAAATATTAAAGTGTTCTATGAAGATATGAAAAGTGGCTTAACTGCTTCGTTAAGAGGGATTTATAGAAGCAGATATGGTTTTGCTGATTATAACGGAAATGGGATTGCTGATGTTAGCAATGAATTTGTAAATGGATACATCCTTTGGAATGTATCTGCTAGCAAAACCTTCCAAGAAAGGTTTAGATTACAAGCAGGTGTTGATAATGTATTAGGCTATACCGATACTAGAAATATTCCAAATTTGGCAGGAAGACTGATTTGGGTAAGCCTTGGTATCAACCTTGAAAAACATAAAATTACAGAACAGTAGAGTAGCATTCGGGGGGGTATTTATCCCGAATTCACGAGATTATGGTAAATAGTAAATGGCTCTGATTTTATTGAAGTCATTTCTGAGCATCAATCGTTTTTTTCTTTTCGTTCACATTGTACAAAAACAGTCTTGAATTATCGAGACTGTTTTTTAAAAGTTTTCTACTAAATTTTATTAATATGAAAGATACACAACAACATATCATATTAGTTGAAACGGATAATGCAAGTGCTTGGCAATGTAAATGTTGTAATGAAATACAAGTTCAATATAAAAATTCTTTGATGACTTTTGAATGGACTACAATGGTGACGTTTTTAAGAAAATTAAATGAAGCCCCGCATGCAGAAAAGTTTTATATCATAGAATTATGCAATTTAAGAAGCGTACCCAATATACAAACAGATATATTTTCAACAGGTCTATTTTTAAATAACACAGAAATGAAAGAGTTTTTATTTGTGTTACATACGGCTTGTGAGAAGGTTGATTTAGCGCTAATTTTTAGGAATACATTTCACAATAACTAAGCTAATGGTACAAATTGAAACACATTTTAAATGTCCTGTTTTTTCGATGAAAATTAGTGAAAAAACAACGCAGGAAGATACCAGAAGCTATTTGTCTGAAATGAGTAAGCTAATTAGTAAAAACGAACGTTTTGGCTTACTATTCGACTATCCAGAAGGAAATCTATGCCGCGAAAGAGGTGTCGTAAAATTAGAAACCACTTGGTTTAAACATTATCGTAGAGAGTTTTCTAAACAATGTTTTGGAATTGCAATCGTCACAAGATCATTTTTTATGGCAAACGTCTATCACCATATTGTACAATATTTAGCTAAGCGTACCTATGGCTGTCCTGTAAATATTTTTGAAACTCGTTCTGATGCTCAAAGATGGTTAATGGATTTGTACTTAACTCCTAAACAATAAAATTAGTCAGATGGAAACATTAATGTTCAAAACAAACATTACCTCTCCTATTGGTATACAAGCCATTTGGGATGCCCTCAAGTCAGTAGGAATTAGCAATTTCAATATTGACTTTCATGATGTGAACAAAGTTTTAAAAATTGTATCTGAACAGTTTACACCGAGCGAAAAAATTATTAATGCCCTTGTTGGGCTAGGTTACCAATGCGAGAAAATATCATAAACTCATCCCTTTATTTAAATACAAAAAACATGAATTCTTTACAAAAAATTGCCTTGTCAGCTTTAGTTATTAGTACGCTCTTTACTGCTTGTAAGAAAGATGATGAAGTAGTAGTACAACCCGTAAAATCAGAAACAGTGAAAGATTTAGCAGCCGACCCTACAACTAGCGTTAGTGCTACTGGTCAACCCACAGGAACAGGAAAATATACTTTCTTTAGTTTCAAAAATGGTATTATTGCTAGTTCAGACTCAGCAACCACGAAATGGGATATTGGCGTTAGAGCTACTACAATTATCACAAATGGTGGTGGTTCTGGTAGTGGTCAAGGTGGTGCAGTAGTAATCACGGGTATTTTCGATGAAATTAAAGAAGTACCTGCCTCTGCCACTTTTGCACAAGATACTAAAACCACATTTGCTATACCAACAGGTGCAGGAAATGGTTGGTACAACTATGCTAATGGTATTATCACGCCAGCGGCAGGAAAAGTAATATTAATAAAAACTGCCGATGGTAAATATGCTAAAGTAGAGATTTTGAGCTACTATAAAGGTGCTCCTACGACTCCAACTACTACTGATGTAGCACGCTATTATACATTCAGATATGTATATCAACCAGAAGCAAGTACAAAGTTTAACTGATGATATTGAATCGCTCAATGAGAGAGTAAAAGACATCGCTCTCTTATATAAACTACCACTGCTTTGCGGTGGTAGTTTTTCTTAATAGTATTATCATAACCGACCTCATTGAGGCGTCGGATTCCTTATGCGAAAATTTCGCTATGTTACTTAATTTTTTCTGTTCGGCTATTATCTCAAAAGCTTTTCTTATGGAAAATTCACACGATTTCAATACGTTAACCGAAAATGCAAACGGTTATATTGGTTATTGTCCATGTTGTAAAAAGTATAATCTTGCCTACAAAAACTCTTTGTTTATCCTGAATGAATTTGAGTTTGGCGCTTTTCAACAAATGTTGGAAAACAAAATAGGCATTCATGATTTTGGGACTTCGCATGGGAAGGAATATATGATGCGCACCCCACTGAAAAACTATTTTGTTCTGTGGAAAGAAAGTGAAATAGACGAAGTATTAGATATGATGGAAGCAATTGCCTTGCTAGTAGAGGCTCATAGAGTAGTCAATATCAATAAGAACTAAATAAATGCAAGTTTTAAGTGCGGCGTAATTTTTCTATCTCCGCACTTGAAACTCAATTATTCATTATTATTTAAGTTGTTTCCCTGCTATATCTTCCCATTTATAGAGGTGGAAAGTACGGTCGTCGCTCATAGCGATAAATAATCCTTTCTTGAAAGTATTATTCAAGGGCACAGAAACCGTTTCAGAACCATCACTTTTATTCGCTTTTACCTTCACGACTTTCAGTAGCTGATGGTCGTTTGAATTCTGTGCTGTTCCTTCTCTGCTAAACACATGAAATTGGTTCGCTCCTTGATCCGACACTAAAATATAACCAGTCGTTGCCGAGGTCTGATAAATAGAAATTCCTTCGTGGTCTTCCGTAAAACCTGTGGTAGCAAACAATGCTAATTCTTGGTTACCCTTTGATGGTTCAGCATAATATTTTCTTACGCCAACACCTTCGTCAGAATAGTACACATAGCCTAGCTCATCATCCACAGCGATAGATTCTATTTCTTTTTTTCCGCTGTATACTCCAAACTTTCTTACTAAGGTAGCTTTTACCTGTCCAGCTCCATTATCTTCTAAAAGATATTGCCAAAGGTAAGATCCGTCTGTCGGGCCAGATTTTCTACCTACAATCGCGTAAATTTTCCCAGCCTTATTTTTGTATAAGGATATTCCCATCAAATCACGAAACTCTGCTCCTGTCTCGTTCTCAAATACCTCAATACCTCCATTATCAACGGCTTTCATGTCTGGTAAAGCATAGATACGAAGTTTATGCGTAAGGCGTTCTGTAGCCACGGCAATGTCGGTAGCCTTGTTGTTTAGCATCAACCCATACTCAATATCCACATTATCAGGTCGCTTTAACCCATGGACTACTTTATCCGTTTGAATTTTCCCTTGTAAATCATACACATACAAAGCTCCATCTACGTCTTTATCTGTACCCACTATTAGGCTTTTGCTCGCATCAGCAGGATTTATCCAAACGGCAGGGTCATCAGTATCGTGTTGCACAGGTTCAGTGATAAAAGTGGGCTGTACAATGGGTTCGCTAGCAGTAGTATTTGTTTGAACAGCCACTTGTTTACAAGCGTTAAGCGAAAAGGCAAGCAAAAAAATGGTTAAAAGCCTATGGTTCATTATTCTTTCTAGTTGTTTAATTGTGAGTTAGTGGTTGAGTGAATTGTGAATAATTTATCGGTCGATAAAATAATAATTCACTCAACCACAACTATTTACTTCGTTCCAAAAGCTCCAATATACGATGCTGGCTCAGGCGATTTGTAAGTCTGACCATTAATTGTGATACCGTCTTTGTAGTTTCTAGTGAAGATTGTAATTCCTTTATTCAACGCTGGCGAACCTGTAGCTAAGTGAAAGTCCCAAGTAGTTGTGAAATCAGCATTTGATTTATCAGTGCTTACTGGATAATTCACAAATTTAGGGTCGTTATCACCTGCTTTTGTGCTAATAATATCGTTCTTTCCTGTTAAAATTTCAGTACTTGGTTGGAATTGATTTACTCCCTCTTGCGTATAGCCATAGTACAACGAATTACTAACTACCGAACGAGTATCTTCTGGTTTTTTAACATCTCTCTTAATACCAAAACGAGTGTTTGCCATTAAATTATTGTACAAATCTGCACGAACACTTGCTTCAAGCCAAATAGAACCTCCTTTGATAGTTGGTCTTCTCCAGCCTGTATTCACAATCGTGTTGTTATAAGCTACCACATAAGCCTGAGGAGTACGGTCACCAGCATTTGATAATTTCAAGGCATTTGTATTAGTGCTGTAAATTAAATTATAAGCTACGTCAGCAACACAACCTGATTTGATGTTGATAGCTTCTCCACCACTTTCACCTGTTGTATGAAAAGTGTTGTTGCTAAAAATGATACTTCCACCTTCTAAATAAGTACAGTCATCATGCCAAAAACGAACGATAGAGTTTTGCATTACTAACTTTCCTGCTGTATTTGAAAACCAAATAGCTGGGTCAAATTCACCACTAACGGCTTTGTATAAACCTTGTTTTACCGAGGTAGATGATTCTGTTGTAACAGATCCACCGTACTCCATAATTACATTATTTAATAACAATTCTGAACAAGTTTTTGAGGCTAAAATTCCACCCCACAACTTACCAAATTTGTTTTTAGTAATTCTTGCACTCTCAGGAACAGTCATTTTAACAGGGTTTGCCGTGCTTCCTGTTATGTACAAATTACCATTTACGATAATTTCAGGCTTGCTTGTAGTATCCATCACTACTGTTACGCCTTCTTCAATCGTTAAACTTTTTCCTGCTGGAATGATGATGTCAGTTTTTACTTGAATGATAGAACCTTTTACCCAAGTTCCTGATACTTCACCCGTTACCGACTGCTCTACAACTGGTGTTGTTTTGTTTTCGTCTTTACTACAAGCACTAAACAATGTGGCTAGTAAGAATACTCCTACTAAGATTTTTGAATTTTTCATGACATTAATAAAGTTGAATTTTGAATATTTTAGTATTTGAATTTTATGCCTATTAAATAACTTCTTTGGTAATAATCTTCACGAATCAAGGTTTTATCATTTCCTCCTTTTGATTGCTCTGGTATATTGGCATTGACTGGATTGGTATTTTTGATAAATACTCTCATCGGTGTATTTAATAAATTGTTGGCTTTGCCAAAAATCACCCAACGGTCACTCAATTTCTTTTCTATCGAGAAATCCATCTGAACGAAGGCCTCTTGCCATAAATCATTATCTAAAAACTGTGAAACTGTATTGATACGCTCACCTGTATACGACGCTGCTAATTGTGCATCCCATCCTGTTTTTGAATTTCTATAGAGTAAAGAAAAATTACCGATGTGTTCCGACTGTCCATAGAGTGGGCGCGTTTGATTAACGGAGATAGATTCTAGGTTACCCGAACTATTACGAACCCTTATATTCTTTTTGGTTGTAATAGACGAATGTGTGTAGGTATAGTTTGCTTTGATGCCAAAGTTTTTGAAATACTTAATTACATCTAACTCCAAACCATAATTATTGGCATTCCCAAAATTCCCTGGGGTATAAAATACATCTTGCCCACGAGTTTCATCTACTTGCAAGGTATATTCTATCGGATTTTTAATGTATTTATAGAAAACGCCAGCCATTATTTGGTCAGATGCATTCGGGAAATATTCATATCTCAAATCAATATTGTCGGCCACAGCACGTTGCAAATCAGGATTTCCTCTTTCTTGAAATTCTTCATTGACCACTTTCCCTGGAACAATCTCGAAAAACCCAGGACGATTGATTGAACGGAAATATGAAGCACGCAAATTTTGAATATTATTTAAACTATGCTTGACGTTTAAGCTTGGCAAAAAGTCAGTATATACTTGGTTTCCAGACGGATGAAGTTCGCCAAGAGGAAACAACATCTGATAGCCTTGGTCTGTATTTTCAACCCTAAGTCCACCAATGAATTGCGTTGCTTTAGTATTTAGTTTTGCCATTAAATACCCTGCTGCTATTTTTTCAGTAGCATCATAATTCAATGCTGAGGCTACTGTTCCTCTTGGGTTTTGAACGGTAAAATCTACTTCATTGTAATTGTTAAAATCTTTACCAAATACAGCAAAAGGATTCGTTGGTTGCAGTACATAGTTGTTATAAAAATTACTTCTTTGTTTATCACGATATAGCACTCCCGTACTGATTTCCAGCGGGTTACTCTTCCACTTACTTAAATACGTCAAGTTTAAGTAAGTGGCTAAATCACTGTCATCGTTATGTTCCCAACGGCGACTACTTTGCTGAGGATATATTTTGGTTTCTACAAAGTTTTCTCTTTTACCCAATACACTAAAGCTTGTATTATCAGGTACTTGGTTAGAAGCCGTAGAATATACTGCCGACCAATTGAATTTAAATTTATCTGATAATTGATGTGTGCCTTGTAAAGTACTATTAAAAATTTGTTGTTGTGTCAGCCTTGAACGAATCCCAAACGTTAAGCCTGCATTTCCTTTTTCTGGGTCGTACCCTCCTGATGAGTATTCTGTTGTTTTAGTGTCTCTTAATTGCTCGTTAATCAGGTTCATATAGGCATTGTACCACTGCAATTTATTTCGCTCGTTAAATCGAAAATCTATTTTTGCATGCAAACCCAAGCGTTCCTGTCTTTCAGAATATTGACGTTCAGCTAAACTGGTAATTCTTGAAGTTTTTTCAGTATCATAAACCGTTGAAGAGAAGAATTTGCTATTACTACCACGATACGTGTTTTGGAAACTTCCTGCCAAAATTACACCCAAACGGTTTTGTAAAAAACGATTCCCTATCGATAACCCTCCTACGATGTTAGGAATTGGGTTTTTAGTTTGCAGTGTCAAAGTGCCTTTCGGAAAATCTTTTGATGTCGCCGAATAGGTACTACCGTTTAATTCATAAGGCGACTGATTCTGTATCTGGCTCGCATCAAAATTTGTAAATCCACGATTCATGAACAATTCATTGTATCCTCCTGCTAAATTCCCTTTAATTTCTAATTGATTAGGTGCATCTTTCATCACCATATTTACAACACCTCCTACGGCATCACCCTCTAAATCAGGCGTCAAGGTCTTAAATACCTCTAAACGACCTAACAGTTCAGAAGGGAAAATATCTAGCGGTACATAGCGATATTTGTTGTCTGGGCTAGGTATTTTGATACCATTCACTAAAGTATAATTATAACGCTTATCCATTCCCCTCAGAATAGCATATTGTCCGTCACCATTACTATTTCTTTCAATAGAAATTCCTGATACTCTTTGTATTAAATTCGCCACCGTTAAATCTGGAGAAATTTCTATCGCTCTACCAGAAACAATGTTCATCAATTGATTAGCTTTTCGTTCTGAAAAACGAGCTGAATTTTCCGTTGATTTATCTGACGTGGCAGTCACAACAACTTCATTGAGTGATTGTTTTAAATCAGGTACTAAACTCAGTTTTAGAAAAGTATTGTCTTTACCGATGATTACTTCTTGTGTAATAGTTTCATAAGCAACATAGCTAATTTTCACTTGATATTTCCCTGCTGGAAGGTTCTTGATACTGAATGACCCGTCTAGCCCAGTAGCATCATAAAAACCTTTTTTATCTAATCGTACATTTGCTCCTATTAGTGGTTCGCCCGTTTCTTTATCAATCACTATTCCACTCAATGTTCCAGAGAAAGCAGTAAAAGTGATTAATATAAAAAAACTAATTAGGCTGTATATTTTGTTCATTTTGCTTTGTGATTTATTTTTAATTAGCTCTTTTATCAGAGCTTAGTTAAAAATTCTTTCGACATCATTTTTTGATGTAACAAAGGTTCAAATACAAAAAGAATACAAGCAAATTTGAAGCGTTACAAAAAAGCAACAGCGTTACAAAGCATATAAACAAGAAGGCAACAATAGAAACAAAAAACTGTTAATTAACTAATAATCAATAGCTTAAAAATACACAATCGCTACATTATTAAATTGTTACCGTTACATTTCCAAATCATTAACAACCTATAATGCTTGAATAAATGCCGAAAGGCTATCCCCTTGGGCTAAATTCAATTTCTTGCGTAAACGGTACCGAACCACTCGAAGACTATCTTGAGAGATACCTAGCAACGAGGAAATATCAGCAGAATTAAGATTCATTTTCAACAAGGCCACCAAGCGTAAATCGTTTGCGGTAAGGTTATCAGTCGTAGCTTTTAGCTTATCAAAAAAGCTCTGATGTACTTGCTCAAAAATACCCCTAAATTCGTCCCAATATTGGTCATGATTAAAACTTTGATTGATTTCCTGCATGATTTGTCTAAGCTGTCTTTTAGGGTCACGACGCTCGTCTTTAATCATTTCTTCCAACTTGTTATAGAGCTTTTCAAGCAACTGATTTTTCTGAATAACATGCAGTGTATGCGAACTCAATTCTTTGGTTTTTACTTCTAGTAGATTTTTAAGATTTTCTTCTTCCAATACTTTATTTCTCAAAGCTACCTCCATCAATTCCTTTTGGGTTTCATATACATGATTCCGTTCTTCGTTCAAAAATCTTTCACTCTTTATTTTCAGGCGTTGTCGGCTAATAATTACCGTCGCCAAAGCCGCTAATAAAATGGTTACTATTCCGATGGCAAACCCAATAATTTGGTTTTGCTTTTTCGCATTATTCAATTGCTGTATTTCATTGTTCTTTTTGCTGATATCATACATTACTTGTAGCAAAGCCAATTGCTTATTACTATTCTCATCATAAATATCTAAGGCCGTTTTTCGGCTTAATTCTAAGTAATGATAAGCACTATCGTTTCGTCCAAGTAAATTGTATGCTTTAGCAATATCACGATAGGCTCCTGATAGCTGATAATTTTCTTTTGTATCCAATGCCATAGCCAAAGCTTTTTTAGAATACTGTAAGCTTTCTCTTACCTTATCTGTTTTTCTAAAAACATCTCCTAGATTATTCAATACTTCTATTTGGGCTATTTGGTTGTTTGTCTCCTTATTAAGCGTAAATGAACGTTGATAATAAAAATAGGCTGAATCGTACTTAGCAAGGTCTTCATAAATACTTCCAATGTTTTCATAAATCTTAGACATCCCTTGGCGATTATTAATCTTTTGGTAATGCATCATTGCCCGACGCTGATAAACAAAGGCACTATCATATTTTTGCTGTTTCTCGTATAACTGACCAATCTTCCCCAACGTATTGGCCATCCCTAATTCATTTTTGGTATTTTTATAAATTCCCAACGCTTCATCATAATACTGACGAGCCAAGTTTCGCTGATGATTGTAATAATATAAAACACCCAAATCGTTTAAATTACCGGCCAACAGTTCTTTCTTTTGATTGTCTTTAAATATCGTACTGGCCTGTAAATGAAAATCCAATGCCTGAGGGTAATGCCCAAAGTGATAACAGATTTGCCCCATTTGTTGTAGATAAAGCCCTGCTTGGACAAAATCCTTTTGCTCGTTTGCCTTATTATACTTTTCTTTTAGCAAGCGAAACGTGGTATCTGGATTATGGAAATACAGCCCCAGATTTTCTTTATCTTCCTCCTTAAATGTTTGTGAGCAGAGATTTGAAAGATTATTTACTAATAAGCATATAACAAAGAAGCCTTTGATAAAGCGACGCGAAGAATAATATTGGATGAAATTCATAATGAGTATTAGCCGAAAAATTTGCTAAATTTCTCTCTTCAATGCGTCAAAATCATTATTTCAATTAGAAGTTTAACAAATATTTAATATGGTGGTGATGTACCTAACCTTTATAAATTTGATTTTTGTGTCCATTTGATGAATGGTTAAATAATAGAAATGAATAAGTTTTTGATTTTTGATTAAGAATGGACTAAATTGCTTTAAGAGATTTTATTAATAATTATCAATTCACTTCAACAAATTTTAAAGCCTATCAATTTTCGATAGTATTTCAAATGAAAAAATCAATACTCCATCTCCTTTTTGTCTTGCTCAGTTTTTGTGTTTCTAATAGCATTGCTCAAGACTTAACGCAGCAAATCATTCCGAATCGTAGCAATAGCCTAGCTCAACAACAAAAGCCTTATGTAATTTTGATTTCGGCTGATGGTTTTCGTACAGACTTTACTGATAAGTATCAAGCCAAGAATCTTCGTAAATTGAGTAACGATGGCGTAACAGCAGCCTATATGCTACCCTCTTTTCCTTCGCTTACTTTCCCAAATCATTATAGCATAGTAACTGGAATGTATCCAGCACATCATGGATTGGTTGATAATTCTTTTTATGACGCACAGCGCCAAGAGAGTTATGGAATGGGAAATAAAAAAGCCGTTGCAGATGGCTCTTGGTATGGTGGAACGCCTCTATGGGTATTAGCAGAACAACAACAGATGATAAGTGCTAGTTTTTACTGGGTTGCTTCTGAAAGTAATATTCAAGGCACTTTACCTACTTACTACTACAACTATAACGATAAAATAGATATTGATACGCGTATTCAAACGGTTAAAAATTGGCTTCAATTACCTGAAGATAAGCGTCCGCATATGATTACGTTTTATTTCCCTGAGGTTGACCATGAAGCCCATACCTATGGCCCAGACTCAAAAGAAACCGAAGAAGCAGTACATTTTGTAGACAATAGCATCGGCAAACTGGTTGCCACTGTTGATTCTCTGCATTTGCCTGTAAACTTCGTATTTGTTTCTGACCACGGTATGACCAAAGTTGAATACGAACATCCTATGCTTTTACCTAAAGCAATCGACCCTGAAAAATTCATTATTCCTCGTGGAGATGCATTGTTACAATTGTATGCAAAAGATAAAAAAGATATTAAGCCAACCTACGAGGCTTTGAAGAAAGAAGCAGTTGACTTTGATGTATACTTAAAGAAAAACATTCCTAGTCGTTGGCATTATGGCACAAAAGACGACAAGTATAATCGTGTTGGCGATATTTTACTTGTGCCACATTTACCTAAAGTATTTGGTATTACAGGTAAATCTACGACGCCAGGGAAACACGGTTTCGACCCAGCCATTGAAGATATGCACGCTACTTTCTTTGCTTGGGGACCAGCCTTCAAACCTCAAACAAAAATAGATGGTTTTGAAAATGTAAATATCTATCCAATGATTAGTAAGATTCTTGGCTTAGAATACAACCATAAAATAGACGGTAAACTAAAGGTTTTAGATACTATTTTAAAGAAATAAAACATAAAAAATCCAGAT
>NZ_JBWKYN010000073.1:0-27044 GCF_059423785.1 Arcicella sp. GW458-12-2-14-TSB2
GTCTAAAATAATGATACAAATTTATTGTTAAAGCCAGGCATTTTTTTCTATCATTTTTCCTAACTATTATACAATTTTATCTTATCTAAATAATGTTTGGGTGAGGTGAAAATTTACAACAAAACTAACTTTCGTTTTATTAATAAGGATTCTTTATTTAATATACGCTTCTTTGTTGTTTTTGTCGAGATAAATAAAAAAACGGACGATAAAACGCCCGTTTTTAATTAATACTCCTAAATATTATAACCCATAAGTCACTTCGTATGATTTACCTTTTTCAAGTGTTAATTCATACATATCGTTTGCTAACGCTTTGATTGTTCCTTCCTGACAAGTTGGTTTTATTTGACTTTTAAAACGTAAAGTACCAGTTCCTCCAGCTCCTTTTATTTTGATTTGTTTCGTACTGCAATACACCTTTACATCGCCATCAGGTGTCGGCACAGCACCTTCCATCCATTGCAACCCTCCTAATTGTGGTTCGACTAAATAAGTCTGATAACCCGCAGAGGTAGGCTTTACGCCTAAGAAATATTTACCTAACAAATAAATAGGACTTGCTCCCCATGCATGACAAAGGCTTTTTCCGAATGGACGACCATACATGGCATAATGTTCGTCGCCTTTCTTGTTAGGGTTATATTCTTCCCAGAAGGAAGTTGCTCCTAAATTCAACATGCCACCCCAATAGTCTTTCATTTCTTTCAATACATAGCTTTGTTCACCCAAGGCACAAAGTGCTTCTAATTCATAAAAACGCATATACGGTGTGGTAATTTTCTGAATTTTGTCGTTCAACAACACATGTTTTTTGACGTCTTGCTTTTTGGCTTCATCTAAATAATTAAAGAAAATCGCAAACATATTGGCATATCGAGTCACGTTATCAGTCTGTTTTCCTTCTACTCGGCTATGTACTAAAGCATGCTTTTCATCATTCCAATAATTTGAGAAAAGTTTCGCTTTCAAGTCAGTCGCTAACTGATTATACTTCTTTGCTCCTTCAGTATCATTTACAATACTGGCACATGTTGCCATTGTTTCCAGACTTCTAGCCAAAAGCAATTGTTCAAAACTTATTTCTCCTTTTTTACTTAAACCATCTGCCCAGTCAATAAAAACCCAATCGCCCGTCAAGCCTTCCATCATCCCGTTTTTATTTCGTCTAGATAAACAGTAATCCATCAAACTTTGCATTCTTGGATAAAACTGCTGAATAAATGTTTTATCACCCGTATATTGATAATAGTCGTTGATACCGATAAACCAATAAAAAGTATAATCCATGATGGTATTTACATGACTAGTAACAGGGTCTTTCCCTCTAAGAGCCAACAAAGTACGTGTTACAGATGGAGAATCAAACAATAAATAGTAGTTCATCAAATAACTCTGATAAGCATCTCCCGACCAAATCCAGCGGTCACGCTTGATACCGTCAATAAAGAACTCACGGGTATTCAAATGAAAAGTATAATTTGAAACATCGTAGATTTTATTAATTTGTTCATCTGAACAACGGAATCCACCACGGTCGGCTACGGGTAAATATTCATACAACATCGATACAGAATCGAGTGAAACCGTGGCATCAAATTTTATATTGGCAAACCGAAAAGCCTTTGAAAGCTCCATAGTCATATTACTTTTCTTAGTCTGACTTACGTCAATATCATCTAATGTCTCGCAGGTTTCTGTAGCTAAGGCTTCCTCTTTAGACTCTCCGTAATAAATCCTGATTTTACCTTTTCCTTTTAAACCATGTAATTTGATAAATCCAAAAGTCTCTTTCCCAAAATCAGCTAAAAGGCTTTGTGATTTCTTCTCAACTTTTACCGCATGCTGAACCTTCGTTTCTAATTTAAATTTAGAAGGAGGTACTTGTCCTGAATTAAAATTCCAAAATCCTGCATTTAGCCATTTAGTTCCAGATTGGTCAGAGGCTTTTCCTGTTTCATCAATCCATTCTTTGTCTTCAAAGGTTACTAACCACGAAGCATCCGATACCACTCTTTTACCTTGTACAAAAATGGCTGGTACACGGTCTTGGCAAAATACTTTTAAACTCACCTTATGCTTTCCTGCGGGTACTGTGATTTTTTTAGGGAATCCGCTGATTGCTTTTCCATCTATCTTCACATTAAACTGACCTTCTACAAAAAGGGATACTTCTTCAGAAGCAGGCAAATCAAAATCTTTATGAAAATCAACCAAGTTATAGTGACTATCTAATTTCCAAAATGGAGGAAAAAAAGAACCACGTTCAGTTCTTCTATTTTGCATTTTGTTGCTGAGCCACACCTCAAAATCTCCTGGATACCAAATCCAAGTAGCTTGGTTCTGTGCCAATACAGGCGAACAAAAAGACAAAAAAGTCAGGATAGCCAGTAATTTCGTTTTCAAAGAGATTTTTGTGGAAAGCATATCAATATGATTAGATTAAAAGTTCATTAGTTAAAAAAGAGGTAAAGGGCAATCATTACAATCGTTAGCAAAAGCCATGAAATCCATACTTTTTTTGTTGGCTTTTCTATATTATTTTTTTCTTCAAAAGTTGCCAGATAAACCGTCGGCTCATTATCTAACAATGATATAATGACAGCTAACACAAAAAGAAAAGCAAAAATCAAGAATGAAAGCAAAAGATAGTGTGGCCAAATAGGGTATTTGTCGGGAGTGAAAACCCATAAATACATGACTCCTACTCCCAAACTCACTATCGAACCTGCTGAAAGCGTAAAGTTTACGGCTTTCTTGGTAGTTCTTTTCCAGAAAACAGTCAGTAAAAATACAACAGCTAAAGGTGGAGCTATAAAGCCTAAGACTGATTGAAAGACATCAAATAAATTTAACCCTTTGATGCTATCAATTGCCAACGCCATCATAATGGCAAAAATACAACCTGCAATAACAGTGTATCGTCCTACTTTAATAATTTCCTGATTGGTCGCTTGAGGATTTATTTTCTTTAAATAAACATCCATTGTAAAAACGGTACTCAAGGAATTTAAAGAAGAACCTATTGTACCAACAAGTACAGCGATTAAAACAACAATTACTAAACCGTTCATTCCCGGAGGGAAAAGGTTTGTAACCATTGTCATATATGCTTCTGAGGGGTCTTTTAAATTAGGGAAAAGGATATAACATAAAATTCCGGTTAGAATAAATAAAGGCAAAGACAGTATTTTTAACCAAGCGATAAAGTTTACACCTAATTGACCTTGCTCTAAATTTTTAGCCCCCAATACCGACTGTACCATTGCTTGGTCTGTACAGAAAAAAGCTACAGCTGCGACAGGATAGCCCAATAAAATAGCATACCAAGGATATTTTGTATCGCTAGCAGGATGTATCAAAGTCCAATAATGAGCAGGTACTTTATGATAAACCTCCGAAATACCTCCTACTTTAATAACACCTAATATGGTAAGTGTCAGGGACACTGCAATCAATAAAATCATTTGGAATACATTTACTTTTGCAATGGCCTTTAGTCCACCTGCAAAGGCAAATAAGCCCGCAAATAAAACCAAGACAATGACAGATTGCCACATAGGTATTCCCAAAATTTGTCTCACTAAAAAGCCTCCTGCAAATAACCCAAGCGATAACCAAGAGATTAATATTTTGATTAAGGCATACCAAGCCAAAATAGTTTGAGTAGAATCGCCATAACGTTTACCCATAAATTCGGGCATGGTACTTACATTCGCTGCAAGGTATTTAGGGGCAAAAACGATAGCAAGCAAAAACAAAAAGACAAATGCGTACCAATCAAAATTAACGGCTACAATACCCGTGCTATAACCTATACTCGCAAAGGCAAGTAGCATAGAAGGCCCCACGTTAGTACCCCACATATTAAAACCAATACTCGACCAGCCTAACGATTTATTAGCCAGAAATAGGGTTTCATCCTTGTTTGTTTTGTCTGAAAAACTTGCTCTGTAACCAATTACTATTAAGATAACCAGATAGGCTACCACAATACTATAATCTAAAAAGGTTAGGCGTTCTACGATGTTTCCCATCATCTAAAGTTATTTAAAATGTCTGCACTAAGATGATGAGTTGCCAAAACGTCAGCAATTTTCACAGGTGCACCCGTCTGTAAAGACTTATCCATTGCCTGCAATAATGCCACCGTTCCGATACCTTCTTTGATGTTTGGATAGGCAGTTTCACCACTTTCTAAACAATCAGCAAAGTATTCTAAATAGTTTTGGTATTCACCAGCATGGTGGCTTTTACCCTCAAAACGGAAGTAATGTTTAAGCTTATGTTCCCAAGTTTGAACTCTTTCTTCTCCTGTGTTGGTAGTAACGGCATAGCGTAAATCCATATAATCAGCTTGACTACAACCTTCTGTCCCTCTTAGGATACAGCTCATTTCACTATCACGAACCACAGGTTGAACAGGCCCTGTATAAGCACCACTTACTCTGGCTATTCGTCCATCAGTCGCTTTAAAAATAAAGTGCATGGTATCAGCATTTTTCAGCCCTCCTTTTATGCCATTTGAACTCAACATACCATAACCCATTACTTCTTCAATATTCGGCAAATACCATCTAATAAAATCTACTGGATGGCTCAAGCCTCCATAAAGCCATTTAAAAGCATTCTCTAACGACCATCCTTTATCCAGAAACCATCTGTGGTCAGCATGGTAATAACCTTCAATGGTGATTAATTCTCCGATAAGCCCTGCCTCAAAGTCTGCCCTTTGTTTTTTCATTGGTTCAAAAAAACGAGAACTTTGTCCGACAAAAACCTTTTTGCCTGTACTTTCTGAAAGCTCAATTAATTCTTTAGCCTTTGATAAATCGTCAATAAAAGGTTTAGTACAAACTACGTGCTTACCATGTAATAATGCTTGCTTGGTATGCTCTGCATGGAATTTATCAGGCGTATAAATCGCGATGATGTCAATGCTTTTATCATCTAATAAATCTTGGTATTCTGTAGTATAATGATGAAAGTCGAACTCCTTCGCTCTTTGCTTGCATAAATCAATATTACGGTCGCATACTTTAACTAATGCTAATTTCTTGCTAGCCAATGCTGCCGACATGGTACTTCGACCTTCTCCTAAACCTAAAATTGCTATTTTCAACATTTTTATTCCTATTTATTAACCCTTGAATTCTTCTTTATTAATTTCCAGCAGGTTTCAGAAAAACCCATGTTTCATCCTTTTTAGTCCCTACAATTCCTTCTTGATATTTTTTCATCAAGGTATTCCATTCTACTACTCTTGGGTTATTCTCAATGGTTTTTGGATTGAGCTTATCTAAATTTTCACCTTTAGGAATACTAATCACTAACATCAATTGTCTGCCATTTTTATACAGTAGTAATTGTTGAAAATCGGCATTGCAAAAGCCTTGGGCTACTTCTGGCCATTTAGCAAATTGTGTAGCATGATGAGCCAAATATTCTTTTTGTAAGGTAGTATCAGCGACTAAATTGGCTGTTAATATAGTATGCGACCACTCTTTAGCCTGTTTTCCATTCTTACACATTTCTTGATTGAACTCGTAAAACAAATCGTCATAAGTCTTGATTTGAACTTGAGGAAAAGCATTTTTTAGTCTTTCTCGAAGCAAATACACATCCTGTACTTTATCAAAAATCACTAAGTGGTTTTCCCATTGAAACAATGCTTCTTGTGATACTTTACTTTTTACAAGAATCTCATCTAATTTTTTCCTGTCTACCGTCTTTCCATTTTCAGTAATCAATTCTATGATAACAGGCTTTTCTATATTGATAGCCCAATACTTATCTGCCAGATTTTTATCATTTAGCAGATAGCTGTATTCCGACTGAATACCTGCTTTAACCTTAATACTATCTGGAACTTTCGGTCCATTGTTTTGCCAAGTATTCCCTGGTCCATTGGCATTTTGTAAGAATTTTTCAGAGGGAGTCCAATTATCTTTAATCGTAAAATAAGATGACCCTTCGTCTGTATATAAATAAAACCAATGGTTTGGAATATGAGCATAAGGGGCTTTGTAAATGCTATCGACATAGTTTTCTGAGATAACTGAACCAGGTTGAGCGGATAATGTATAAATGGCTGCTACATCATACATGTGTTTGGCATAATGATGTATTTTGTTAGCCGTAATTTTATTATTCTTCATCACATTGATGGTCTTCGTCCATCCCCAACCCATGCTAATGCCTGAATAAGACACATCCGAAATTTCGTTGTGCTCTATGTTGATGCCCTTTACATACCCCACTCCTATCCCAACACAACCCCAATCTTCATTCGTAACATCAGTAATTAAATTATTACTAATCAATAAATTGCTGCATACTTCTCTTTCATCAGAAGGATTATAAGGTAAGTGTATTTCGGTAGCTTCATCTGCATATACGCCAGCTTGAATTCCTGTGCCACCTATATCTTTAAAAAGATTTCCTTTAATTATATTGTCATGAACACCTTTATGATAGTCGAGTCCTGTGGAAGCTAAATGTTCAAAACGGCAAGCTTCAAAGCCTGTATGATGGGCATAAGAAACTTCAACGGCCGCTTTTGGTCGACCAACCCAAGCTTGATTCTCTAACGTTTTTTTATCAGGTGTGCCTGGTATTTTTAATTTATAAGCATCTAACATATATAAACCCGCTTGATGAGGAACATGGCCTTGTTGAGAAGGACGTACCCATGCACTATGGTTAAAAGCGATGTTTTTAAAAAAAACATACGCAACAGGATTATCAATTGTTCCTTCTATTTTAAGCAAGGTTTCTAATGACGACGCTACTATTGTTGCCTTATCCATCACCTCATTGGCACGGGGTATATAATAAACTTTCTCGGCCTTGCTATCCAAAAACCATTCACCTTCTTGATTCAAAAATTGGAGGGCATTGCTTAGATAAAAAGCTGAATTTCCTGTTTCTTTTGAAATCCAAGGTGCTGGCCAAGGGTGTTCTGACTGTATGCGACTTTCTGGCTGAAAAAATGAAAGCTTAGCACTGTCGCCTTGTATTTCCATTTTTTTGATGCGCAAACTAGCGATTGCCCACCATTGATGAATAAACATTTCCATGCCATTCACCTTTGATAAATCCCCAAATTTTGGTGCAGGAATCCAACAGGTTTCTTCTTTCTTATTCCAAGATAAAATACGATTCATTGTTGGATAAGGCGTATCTTTAGCACGAACAGCTTTTTGGTTATTCACCCACAACTGTCTGAATTTTAACAAATCTCCTCCCACTTTTGGAGCGTCCGCTACCCAAACTTTCCCTACAGCTTCTTTGGGTAACCCAGCAAGACTCCCTTTTAATTTTGTCCAGCCTGTTATGCTAATACCGCCGCTAATGATGGGCTTTTCGTTAGGTGCTGCTTCGATAATAGTGGGACTAATGGCTGTTCCTGTATCTTCTGGACGAATTACGATTGGCTCGTATAATTGATAGTTCCCTTTACGCAAATAAATATGTATGGACTTAGCCAAGCTTCCATCTGATAGCCTGCGTATTTCACGTACTTTACGAATAGCCATCGCTACTGTTTGCAAGGGCTTATCTTGACTACCAATATTTACATCAAGTCCATCAGGAGACACCCAAATATCCGTTTGCGCCTGACTATTTGGTGAAAAAACAATGATTAAAAAAGAGAAAACTATAAAAAAATATTTCATCATTTAGTTTTGAAAAACTGTTTTCAAGAATGTTGTATTAGCCCCAAAATTTCCTTTTACATCTCTAGGCTTATTCGCATCTCTCGAGCGCTCTATTACTAGCCAGCCCCTCCATTTCATTTTATCGAGGGTAGCTTTTATTTTCTTCATGTCTATTTCAGGGTCATTCTGTAGCCATACACCATCTTTATTGGTACAGTGAATCATACAGATGTTATTTTTACCCAATATTTTCAATTCTTTATATAAATCGCGACCTTCTTTTAATGGATTAGAAAAATTGAAATATATTTTAATGCCTTCAGAATTAATCTCTTTCAGTAGCTTTACTTCTTCTGTAGCACTCAAGGCTGTTTCTATACCAATCACCACGCCAGCTTTTTTAGCCATTTCGCCCGCTACTTTTAGTCTAGTAACTACTGAATCTCTGACTGCGGGGTCTTTTTTTAAATCACACTGAACGCCTAATGGTAGGAATGCTACTTTGATATTCATCAATTTCATTGTAGTAATACAATCCTCAATTGATTTTTTGTATTCTTCTCGTCCACAAAAGGATTGAGCATAATAGCCAGTCATCGCTAATGAGAACATCTCAATATTCAATTCTTTGGCTTTTGTCAAAAAAACATTTCTGATAGAGTCGTTAGCTAACTGATTATCAAATGTTGGGCGTTTGCCTAATCCACCCATATCAATTTCTACGCCGTCTGCTCCAATTTCTTTCGTCAGTGTTAATGCTCCGAGTTTTTGTCTCTTTAAAAGCATTAAATCAATTAGCCCAATTTTATATTGATGATTTGTTTGGGCAATACTCTTCAATGGCAACGAGCATAAAATTGCGATGCTCGTTACAAAAAATGCTATCGTTAGCTTTCTCATTTATCTAATTTTTAGGAGCCTCTTCAAACATTTTCTCTAATATTTCAAAACTCTTTATTGCATTTTTAGGAAGATTTTCGCCCTTTTCCCCGAAAACATACATAGCTGGAAACGGCTCAATTGTCACCTTCGATTCGTCAACATTTCCAGTTTTATCTTTCAACTTTTTCAAATCTAACTGGAAATTTTTGGCTAAAAAATCATACAGTGCCATGCGTTTACTTTTTCCATAGTCATGCCCTTCGGTTGGAAAATGCACATTTTTTACCGCATCTTTTTCGCCATAAAACCCATATATTTTTTGTAGAAAAGGAAATTCTGTTTCAGGCACATGCTGTGTCCAGTCTTTGCCATCAGATAAAATTAACTGTGGTCTTGGTGCCGCCATTGAGGCTATTTCTACATTATTTGTGCCGTTTCCGCATAAATGTACCCCCATTCCACTTTCGCAAGGACAACCCCCGCTATGATAAGACGATAACATTACAACGGGTACACTTAACGTAATTCTATCATCTAAAGCTGTAATCAACATCGTTTGGCTACCCCCACCAGAACCACCAGTAATCGCTACACGACTAGCATCGGCATTGCTGAAAGACAGCAACCAGTCTAAAATTCTAATGCTATTTAATGCCTGTACCGACATCGCAAGGCTTTTTCGATGAAACTCTGATTTGAATTGTAACGTAGATTCTCCCCAAGCAAAAAGGTCATAACTGAAAGCAATAGCCCCTATTTTAGCCTGCATAGCACAACGATATTGGCAATCTGCTCGATAACGACCATCTCCGAAATGACCATCTGGGTTTAAAATCACGGGTATTTTTCCTTTACTTTCTATAGGCATATACAATGAACCACACACATAAACCCCAGGAAGTGTTTCTATCGCCACGTTCTCTATGGTATAGCCATCCATTTTTCGCTTATTGCTAGTGATTATCTTACTATCTGGCTTAGCTGGCAATGGCGAAAGTTTCAACGCATCCCACATACAAGCTTTTAATTCTTCTTTGCGTTTTTCCCAACTTGCTTCATCATTATACAAAGTAGATAAATAGGCTAATTGCTGTTCACCTTCCTCAGGTGTTTTAAGATGATACTGATAGCTTTGAAGTTTATATTTTTTTTCACCTTCTTTGGCAAACGTAATATCTTGCGACGACAATACATTGTTCATCGTTTTCTCAAAATCTGGTCTGAAACGCCAATCTGCATACGTCACCCATTTGTCTTTTACCAACTCTTCGGGATAACGGATTTTTACTTTGAAACGAATTTCAATCTGAGCAATCACATCTTTCAATGGTTTTCTGAAAGAATTATCAGCCGTTTGAGCTAAAGAAAAGTAAGTCAAACAGAGTAAACAGAGTGTTTTTAGATATTTCATGAGATTAGTCTTTAGTAATTTCTCCTCCTTTTGGTGCTTCGTATCCTTTTAGTTGTGGCCATTCTCCATTCTTGATTTTCTTCAATTTCAATTTTGAAGGGTCAATTACAGCGTGTTTTATTTTCTTGCGTCGCCAAGTATAAATCACATGCACCAAACCATCCGACGTTTGAATAATAGAAGGATATGAATATTGACTAATCGGTGAATCTTCTATAATCAACGCTGCATACCATTGCTTGCCATCTTTGGTTAATGATACATTCAAGGGCGTTCGAGGTCCTTTGGCTAAATCCCCCGGAGGTAACACATGATTATACACTAATAAATGACGACCGTCTTTCAAAGTCACGGCATCTGTTCCTGAATTATTATTGGGTAAAGCTGCTTTTGCTAATGGCGTCCAAGTTTCACCGTTATCATAAGACCACGATTCAATAATTGCTCTGTCTCTACTTCTTGCTAAAATTTGTAATTTACCTTTGCCATAATCCAATATGCTTGGCTGAATAGCATTTAACGTTTTTCCATCACTGATTGGCCCAACGATTCTCCATGTCTTCCCAAAATCTGGCGTTACCTCAAAATGAAGTTTCCATCCTGAGCCTTCTGTACTAGTTGGACAAAACAAATTGCCATTGCTTAATAACACTGGTTTATTTTTAACAGGTCCGATATAATTTTCTGGTAAAGCTCTTGCTGCTGACCAAGTAATACCATTATCTGAAGATGTTTTTAACCACCCTTTCCATTTTGCAGGACTAGGACCAATTTTATAAAAAAGCATTAAATCGCCATTGGGGATTTGATATAATACTGGATTCCAGCACGCATAGCGTAGGGTATCATTCACAATACCATTAGCCACATTTTGAGGCGCTAACCATTTGCCATTTACATTTCTGCTTACCCAAATACATACATCAGGGTTTCGCTCTTTAGTACCACCAAACCATGCTGAGACTAATCCTTTAGGCGTTTCGGCAATGGTTGCTGCATGGCTTTCAGGAAACGGAGGGTTTTCTACGACAAACTCATCTAATAATATTCCTGACTTCCATTTTTGAGCATTCGTTTGCATGCTGAAAAACACACAAACTGCCATTAATACCGTAAATAAGCTTTTTCTTAACATGATAATGCGTATTGAATTTTAATATTTTTAATGCCTGTTATCAACACAATTAATTAACATTGAATGAATAATTGCCAGAACTTACTTCCAGAATCAATTTATTGCCCACTGCTTTTACAAACTTTACTCCTTCTACTGATGCGATTGCTTTCCCACTTTCTGTAACTTGATTAAGTGAATTAGCAGGCAGATAAACTAAAGATTTAGTGTTCACAGGAACACTGATATTCCATTGAAATTTATTTCCCTCTTTTTTCCAATCAGATTGGATAGTGCCGTACATAGAATGATAGGAAGCCTTGGCAGAAGTTAATCCTGCAATCATTTCAGGTTTCATCACAATTCTCTTGAAAGCAACTGATTCTTTGGAAGATTTAATTCCTGCTACATTTTCATAGTACCAGATAATCAAATCCCCTAATAACATCACATGGTTTCCAGAATTCATTTCTGGGTTTGCTTTATCTCCATTCCAAAGTTCCCAAATAGTAGTAGCACCATTTTCTGCCATATATCCCCAGCTTGGATAATCGCGATTAGAAGCTATTGTATAGGCTATATCTGGACGTCCATTCTCGCTTAATCCACGCATTAACCATTGTGTACCAATAACGCCCGTACTGATATGCCCTTTGTTTTCGACTAAAACTTTTTCAACAATACTCTTCCAAACTTTTGCCTTTTCATTAGCGGGAATCATATTGTACATCAAAGGCAAAAGGTTTGCCGTAACTGTTCCATTACTATATTGCCCTTTTTTACTATCTAAAAATTTCTTGTTAAATGCCTTGATAATTGCTTGCTTGCTTTGCTCAAAGGCTTTAATATCTTCAGATTTGTGGAGTAAGCGAGCAAAATTTTGCATTACGTCCAACAACTTTACATAAGTTGCCGAAGCCAATAACTCTCCATCTGTTTGGCGTGCAGGGTCTTTAGCATGAATCAATTCCAAAGACTCAGGTGGTACACACCAATCACCATATTTATCTTTTGTAATTAATCCATTTACCAAGTACTTATCTTGCATATAATCTATCCATTTTTTCATAGATGGATAATGACTTTTTATCGTTTCTTGATCCCCAAACTGATGATACAACATATCAGCTACTGTAATGTAAGTGCCAGGCCAAGTAACATTATCGCCATAATATCGCCAAAATGCTGGTGCTACGTCAGGAATACTGCCATCTGGTTTTTGTGCTTGCTCAATATCATTCAGCCACTTTGAATACAGGCGAACGTTATCAAAAATAAAGCTTTCGCCATAAGCTCCCGTTGTTCTATCTCCTAACCAAGGTTGGCGTTCATTTCTTTGTGGACAGTCAACAGGCATTCCTTTATAGTTACTCCTGATTCCCCAATAGGCATTTTTATAAATTTGGTTGATAGTTTTATTTGACGTTTCAAAATCTCCAATGGTAGCCATGTCGTCATAAACAACTCTTCCATCAAAATTATCGACAGTCGGCACAGTGGGGAAGCCCGTTATTTCTACATACCTAAAGCCATGATATACAAAAGAAGGCTCCCAAGTTTCTTGACCTTCACCTTTTAATGTATATACATCCTTCACTTTGGCATCTCTTAAATTTCTAACAAACAGTTCGCCATTGCTCTGCAATGTTTCAGCAAAACGAAGACCTATCTTATCTCCTTTCTTACCATTAACACGCATTCTTAACCAACCTGCCATATTTTGCCCCATGTCCAAAATATAAGTATTGGCATTCACGCTTTTGATAGATACAGGTTTGATGGTTTCCATTACTTTCATGTTCTCCGTCATTTGGGCTTCAAACATTCCTCCTGCTTCCTGTACTAATTGGGCCTTCAGCCAATTTTTATCTTCAAATCCTACCCTATTCCAATTAGGCATTTCTTTGGTAGTATCATACTCTTCACCATCATACTCATTATTTGTTCTGATAGGGCCATCGGCAGTCACTTTCCAACTCTCATCAGTTGATATTGTTTCCTTTGTGCCATCTGTATATTCAATATCCAAATTCAATAGCATTTTAGGATATCCAAATGTCTTGATTTTATAAGGTTTATAATCTTGACGCATGGTATAAAAACGTCCATTTCCCAATACTGTCCCAATAACATTTTTATCTGCTTGTAACAGTTTCGTTACATCAAAAGAATTGTATTTTACTCCTTTGGTATAATCTGTAGGAACGGGAGCTAATACTTGGTCACCCACTTTTTGCCCATTTAGATATAATTCATAAAGTCCTAATCCTACGATATAAACAGTAGCTTGTTTGATACTTTTTTGGGCTACAAATTCTTTTCTAAAATACCTTGCTGAGAGCCTAGCAAATTGGCTTTCATTATCCCATTCAAAAGAACGGTCAAGACCAATCCATCGCCCTTTCCAATCTACATAATTTAATAAACCTACACTCCAAAATGCTGTTTCAGACCAAGAAGATTCCCCTTTATTTGTCCAAGTTTTTATTTTCCAAAAGCATCTTTTCTTGCTCTTTAATGCTATTCCTGCATATTTTACATGAATAGATTCATCAGATAATACTTTCCCTGAATTCCATAAATCACCTTCGTTAGCAGCTAGTTTTTCGGGAGTAGAAGCCACCAAAATTTGATAAGCAACTTGCTGTACATTTCTTTGTGAAGCCGTAATTTCCCAACTTAATCTAGGCTTTACTACATCTATTCCTTCAGGATTTACTAGCATTTCGCAACGTAAATTTTGCAATTGGATGCTTGCATCTTGTTTACTAAACGAAGCAAACAATACGATAGCGACAAAAAGGAAGATGTGTTTTGTAATTTTCATTCTTTTATAATCAATTGATATAAATCTTGTGGTTTTATTGACTGATTAAACTTCCTCCCCAAACAAAATCTTTGAAATCATTAGGAGATTGATGCCGTCCAACTAAATAATAAGTGTCCAATCCCAAGCTTTTAGCTCTGTTTTTTAATATTTGTTCGTCGTGTGGCGTCGGTGTTTCTTTTACTTCTATTGCTTTTTTACCCTCTAAAATAAAATCTATCTCTAACCCTGTTTTCTTCTGATAATACTGAATTAAACCTAGATGACTTAACTGTAAAGCAATTGCATTTTCAAAAACTTGTCCGCTACTTACTTGTGCCAATGCTTGTAATAAGCCCGTATCTGCTAAGTATATTTTCTCTTGTTTTGAAAACTCCTTATCCAAACTTTGCGTAAATGCTCCTACTGATTTTATAAAATATGTATGTTCCAACAAACTTATATACTCTTTTACTTTCGCACGATTTATACCCAGCACAGCACCTAATTTGCTAAAATCTAATCTACTACCTGTTCTTACAGCCAATAATCTTACTAATCGATAAAGGTCATCTGATGCCGAAAAATCTGACAATAACCTTATGTCTAACTCAATGTAGGCATTAATTACATCTCGTAAATAAACTTTTTTATCCTCTTCGGTTTCAGCTAAAACAACTTCAGGAAATCCTCCAAAACTTAGAAAATTTTCATATAATGCCTTCCATTTAAGGTAAATACTAAGATGGAAGGGAGCTTCAGCAAACTGTTTTAGAAGTGTTGGACTTTCTCCTTGGAAAGCGACAAATTCCGCAAAATCCAAAGGATACATCTCAAAAATTCTCTTTCTGCCAGCCAAACTTTCTGAAAAATGGTTCTTCAAATAGAATGAACTAGATCCCGTAACAATGAATTTTGTACCATAAGTGTCATATAGGAATTTTATCACACTTGTACTTTGGTTTACCAACTGAATTTCATCTAGTGCAATTACAGCTGGTTTTGAAAGGTCAATCCCTTCTATTGCCAAGCCAATTTCAATATCTTTCGTATTTGTTTGATTGAGCAAATAACGGTTTTCAACCCTTTCCAAATCCAAATAAACCTTATTATTATGTGGTACTTGTGTCAATAGATATTTCAAAGCGGTTGACTTTCCAACCCTTCTCATTCCAGTTATTACTGTGGCTTGAGGCTTTGACAAATGCTCTAATAATGATGGAAATATATTTCTGTGTATCATAAATGTAACTTTTTGCTTCTAAAATTTACAAATAATCATACTTTTTGTCGAATTTCCAATCAAATTTGCACATTTAATGGTTTGTTTTACAATAGACAATGCTATTATTCTACTTATCTCCCGAAAAGTCAAAATATAAAATCAATTCTTTGGCTCTGGCAGGTTCTTTTTCGTAATCGTAATAAATATTTTTCATGCCCATCGGACCAGAATTTTCCGTTTTATTGGTTTTTGAACCAATCCCAGCAATGCCCTGTAAAAAAGAAATATCACCGTTTGGAAAATTGATTTGATAATTTTTATAAGGGTCTTGTTTGAAAGCTGGTGTGAACAAACGGAAGAAAATATCTTCATTTTCAGTAACCACTGTAAAATTTTGTTGTTTGCCTATAAACTTGCACCAATACATATCTGAATGATAGCCCTTGAATTCTGGATATACAAATGGGATTTCCCCTGTTTCGGTGGTATTATATTCTTTTTGCCAAACACCAAATTTATTTCCCTTTATTCTATTTTTCCATACTCTGAAAGGTCCATTCCCCATATATTCTACTCCTTTAATTGCCGTTTCAGGGAAGGAGAAATTCACGCCAAAAAAGGTAGTAAAGTAATCACCTGGGAAATAATTTACTTTCATTTTTACCCAACCAGATGGATAGATTGTCCACTGTAAAGTATTATAACTATTTTTTCTATCGAATGTAGATGTAAGGATTAAGTTATCGTTTTCAAATTGGTAAGTGAAGTTCCTAAAATTAGTAGCCCCTTCTTGTACAATAGGTCCATTATTAAAAGGAATGATACCTTGTTTATTTTTAACTTTCTGCAAGATTCCCGTAAACTTGTTAATTGATATTTCTAAGTCTTTTACTGAAATGGTATAAAGAGAATCTATTTCTACAATTTTTGCTTTTTCATTTCCATCAGTTTTTACAATATTTTTAGCTATTTTTTCTGGCAAAGAAATCTTGAAACTCCAAGTAAAAATTTCTTGATTATTAAAATCCTTGGCTGTTACATACAATACATCATAAGCTTGCCAATCATTCGGAAGGGATAATTTAATACTTCCCTTTTCGGATGGCTTAATATTAGGAGAAACAATAGTTCCTGCTTTTTCAATCAGATTTTTATTATCAAATTGTTTTAACTTCCAAGAGAAAGTGCATTCTTTGATATTAGAAAACGAATAGCGATTTTCGATATTCAATACGCCATCAAAAGCAGGTGTAATTTCCTTAGCTTCAAACTTTATGGGACTCCATACCTCTTTAATGGTAAAATAGCTTCCTTCCTTTTCACGATAAGGACCTACTATTCCATCAGCTGCATGGTTACCGTCGGTATCCAATATGCCATTTTTGTCAGTTCTTACAATTCCTTGATCTACAAAATCCCAAAGAAAACCACCTGCTGACAAAGGACTTACCCACATTTTTTCCCAGTAATCTTCTAAGCCTGCTCCATGACCACCATCGTACATTCCATGCAAAAACTCTGTTGGCATTACGATATTATGTCCGTTATCATAATTCCCAATTCCATAATTATATTCACGGTAATGCTGGGTATCAAACCCTGCAAAAGCTTCCCAAGCGTGAATCACAGGACGCTTTTGAATATCTTCTTGTGGAAAAATTCCATCTAATTCATAATTATGTCCGCCTTCATTACCATTAATCCAAAAAATTACAGAAGGGTGGTTTTCATCATGAGCCACTAATTCTTTTAATAATTTGGTCCCTGTGGGAGTATCGTAATTGCCATGCCAACCCGCCAATTCATCCATTACGTATAATCCTAAGGAATCACAAACATCTAAAAAATGGTCATCTGGTGGATAATGCGACATCCTAACGGCATTCATATTCATGTCTTTCATTAGCTTCACATCCAGTACACTGATATCTTTGCTAGTAGTCCTACCAGAAGTAGGCCAAAATGAATGACGATTTACTCCTTTAAACTTAATTTTTTTTCCATTTACGTATACACCGTCTCTTTGCTTTACTAAAACTGAACGAAACCCAAACTTCTTTTCTACTACATGAACAACCTTGTTCTGATTTAGCAAGCTTACAATTACCTTGTAACGATTCGGTTTTTCTGATGACCATACAAGAGGATTATTTACAAACGTTTTTAACACTATAGTACCATCACCCTTCGTTACTTTCGCTGTTATTGGCAAGCTTACTTTCTTACCGTCAAGCGTATAAATTTGTGCTGCAACGGTTTGATTAAGTATGCCATTTTTCAGGTAAACATTAGCCTTAAAATTTCCTTGTGCATCAGCATCCAACGCTACTCTTTCGATGTGTTGTACTGGCAAAGCCTCTAAATACACTGGTCTAAAAATACCTCCAAAAATCCAAAAGTCACCTTTTCTTTCCGCTTCATTAACAGAAGCATTCGCTGAGTGTTTTGATACTGTTACTTCCAAAAGATTTTCTGTTCCAACGTTTACCAACGTACTAATATCATAGCGAAAGGCATAGTAAGAACCTTGATGAACCGCACCCGCTGATTTGCCATTGATTTTTACTTCGGTATCAGTCATTGCTCCTTCAAAAACAATGTTGATACTTTTCCCTTTCCAAGTATTTGGGACATTGAAAGTATGTTTATAAAGCCCCACTTCTTTTCCTCTTGAACTATCTTTGGCAAAACCATAATTGTATTTTCCAAAACCTTGCAATTCCCAGTTAGAAGGCACAGGAATAGTCGTCCATTTTCCTGAATTTCTTCCTGCTGTGCAGAAGAAATCCCAGTTAACGGTTTTATCGTTTCCTGTTCCAGATAAATACAGTTTTTGTGTTTCTTGTGCTTGTATAAGCCAAGAGGTCAAGCAAAAAAATATGGTTAAAAAGGTAATCTTCATTATTACTTTGTTCTAAAAGGACGGGCAGGTAAGCCTTCTTGATTAAATAAATTAGGTTGAGCAGCTTCATCCCAAGCAAAACGTACATCTACTGGTTTTGAAATGGTTGGTGAGGAAACAAATACTTTATTATCCTTGATGATTGCGTCTGCATCCACAAAATTTCCATCTTCGCCTGCAATCTGAAAATTAGTTAAGGCTTTTCCATCTTTACTGATTAAGCCCCCTCCTATTTCTTCAAAATCTATACGAATTATGCCGTCCTTAATTTTCATTTTCTTAAAGACAGGACCTGAGGCTACGATATTTTTCATGCCATAGTCATTATGCAAAGCGACTAGCGCTAAGCGTCTTCCAATTTCCCATTTATAAGATGGGTGAATATCTTTGATACTATCGACCAAATCTGTGGTAATAATCATTCCCGTGTTTTGAACTTTTAAAACATTGGTCTGAGCTTCTCTGAATGCAGGTAGCGTTTCTCTGGTTAACACAAATTTCCCTTTAGATTCCGAATAAGTATGAGGGGCTATTTGAACATAGTTAAAAGGCATTGCTTTATCTCCCCATAATTCCCTCCAACTATTGATTAAGGTTGTTAATTTTTGGGTGTATTCTATCGTTTCTGTTAAAAAACAGTTCGTTTCGCCTTGATACCACAAAAAGCCTTTCATTGCAAAAGGAATTAAGGGACGAATCATCGGTTCAAAAAATTTAGCAGGTTCACCTTCTACTTTTTGTCCTTTAAAGTAAGGAGATGTTTCAAAAGCCTCTTGTGCAATCCAAGGTTCTATCCTACTTCCGGGAATAGCCGAAGAAATCATCCCGATTGGCACATTTAGATTTTTATGCAATTCTTTCGCAAAGAAATAGGCAGCAGCCGAAAATGAACGTAATGCAGAGTCTTTCGCAATACTCCAGCCACGATGCAATGAATCTGGCTTAATTAATTCTTTACGATTGACTAAAAAAATACGGATGAGAGGGTTTTTAGCAAATTCTAGTTCATCTACAGGATTCTCAGTTATTATGTTTGGTCTTTTTACTTTGCTATTTTTCCGCATGGTGTATTCCATATTCGATTGCCCCGAACATAGCCACACTTCACCTACCAAAATATTTTGAAGTTTTATGATATTCTTTCCTGTGATAATGAGTTCAGCAGGAGTACTTGATGCCTTCAGGGGTTTCAATACCACTGCCCATTTTCCGTTTTCATCAGCAAAAGCTGTTTTGTCTTGTCCTGCAAATTGTACGTTTACTCTTTCTCCGACAGAAGCTTTTCCCCAGATAGTCAAGGGTTTATTTTGTTGCAAAACCATGTTATGTCCCAAAATACGAGGTAACACAATTTGTGCCTGAGCCTTGATAGTTAGCAGACAAAAAATAAAATATATAAGAATGTTTTTGGACATAACTAATAAGCACTTGTTTTGAATGATTTGATAATGAAAACTGCTTCTTTGTCTAATTCTCCTGCATTTTTCAAATCATAGCTTTGGTCTGTTGGTGTATCTGAATCAGGGAAACGACGAATTTCACCCGTTCTAAAAATCACTCTTTTAAAGGATGCCACTGGTGCAAAAAATAGTTTTGTTCCTTTGCTTTGTCCATTTACAAACACGTTAAACATCCGTTTGTGTCTGTCTAACTCTATTCTGATGGCATACTCTTGTCGAGCTTCGTACTTCATAATACCCGAATTTCGGTAACCCACTTTGGCTTTAAATGCACTATCAGCATCAAAAATCAATCTTACAGCTGGAGTTCCTTTGGCATCTACAAAGTCTATGTGCAATAGCCCTTTATCTGATTGTTGAGGAATAATGGTAAATTCAACTGCTACCTTCTTAGATTCTGGAATTACCCTTTCTGCTTTGGCAAAATCAAATTTATCTTTATCTCTTAAAACCAATGCTTTTGAACCATCAGCAATTTTTTCGATAGCCACAGGGGCATAAATAGGACTAAAAATATTCCAATACTTTAGCTCTTCGCCATTTTTCATCGTAGCGAAGACTTCGTTAACGTGATTTTTCACTTCATCTACCACAGGCACTGGAACCTTGCTCACCCAAATATCTTCTTTGTTCATACTATAGGTAAGCCACATATTTCCATCAGGCACTACGCCATCTCCTTCTATGATTCCACGCACATATTGGGGACCATAAGACTTAAAGTTTCCGCCATAACGCATCGAAGAAATTTCACCATTGACCAACAGTAAGTTAGTATAATTCAACCCATCCTTACTAGTAGAAACAGCCAAAGGCCAACGAAATTCTGAGGGATTATACACGGTAGCATATTTACCATCTGATGTTTTTTGTCCCCAAATTTTGGCATTACTATTTACAAATCCCGGTGCTCTTAATGGATTATACTGCCAAGTTTTGCCTTCGTCAGTACTAATTGAAGAAAGAGCGTGTTTCCATAAACCCACTACCCTATTATCAGGCAAATGATAATAACTAAATGCCTTGGCTTCTCTTTTCAGAGGAATCAAAGGGTCGTCTCTATCAGCTTCTTCTACCCATTGTTGCATCATTAAAGGAGTAGCTAATAATTCGTCGCAAGCTTCAATAAACCCTTTGTCATTACTAGCTGTATACAAAGGGTAAATAGATTTGCTTTTATCCCAAGAAGCATTGTTTCTGATAAAATATATTTCCCCAAATTTACCGTCTCCCAAAACCTCTCTTACTACTCTACCAATGCCTTTTCCATCATTAGGGTCATCTTTAGCATCCATAGTTATGCCATAGTAAGCTAACGTCAATAAACGCTTTTTCTTTGATACATAAAAGCCCATTCGTTGGTGCATGACGGCATATAAATCTTTGGCAACGCCTTTATATCCTGTCTTAGTCCAACCGTCTGGGATTTTATATGGTGGAAAAATAACCGTTGGAGTCGACCAATGATAGCCGTCTTTTGACGTTAACAATAGGGTTTGTCCAGGTGGAATATGCTCTCCTGATGGATTACTCAAGTATTGTAAATAAAAAGTGTTGTTCCAATATGCCAACATTGGGGCATGATTATATGTCCAATTATTCCCTCCTGCTAATGCAGGATTTTCTCTATTCGCATGAAATACTTGAATATTGTGTACTCCAACCGCAGGACTTAGTTGCCCGTGGTGGTAATCTACATTTGAAAGTGTTTCTCCCGTATAACGCACTGTATCCTGAGCCTTCATAATTGTAAAGCTCAAGATAATAGACAAACAACTTAGTATATATTTTAATTGATTCATATTTATCTGGTTATTGCTTGGTTGACAAAACCTCTTTTTGTAATGATTTCAAAATGCTTTTTTTAACTTTAAAAATAGTTCCATGTTTATGTCCTTCAGGAACAAACGTTTGTGCTGATACTTCTGTAAAATTTTTAAAGTCACTCGTTTTCATCGAGCCATAGTTTTTATCATGATAAGAATCGTAATAAATCAACCAATCATTCCCTACTTTTTCTACACTTGGGCCTTCTGTAAAATTCTTAGTAAAAGGTGCTGAAACATTGGTATAAGGCCCAATGGCACTTTCTCCAAAAGCTACCTTTATATTTCTATTGGGGCGAGTGTTATCTTTTAAAACCAATACATAATCTTTTGCTTTCCGTTTTACAATCACCGCATCTATCACGCTAAATTTGGGGTCAATTAATAATTTAGTCGGCGAGAAGTTTTTAAAGTCTGTCGTAGTAGTGCAATACATTCTATGGTTATTGTCTTCTGCTTCTTGGTCTTTTGGAAAACGAAATGGGATACACGAAGCCCAGATGATGATAAACTGTTTGGTTTCGTCATCATAAAATAATTCAGGAGCCCATACATTCACGGTTGTAGGTTCATGTTCCATGACTGGTATCATTTTTTGTTCAGACCAATGGATTAAATCCTTTGAACTAGCATAACCAAAGCCTTTATCTCCTTTCCAGCTACTCGTCCAAACTAAATGGAAAGTGCCATCTGGCCCTTGAACGATTGATGGGTCACGCATTACTTTTTGATTACCAATAGTAGGTTTCAAAAAAACATGGTTCATATCTGTCCATTTGTAGCCATCTTCACTATATAGGAATCGTAATCCATCAGTAGCAGGCTCATGAAATGAACTAAACATATATACATCTTTCGAGCAGGAACTCAAGCAAAGACTAAGCAATAGTATTCCTATTATTTTTTTCATATAAGGCTTATTTTGAGTCTAGTACCAATACCCAGTCATTTCCATCTTTTGGTTCAGCAGGAGGATTAAAGGTTTGTTCACCTTTATTTTCAAATACTCCTATTGTTATGAATTTCCCATCTCGTGGACTATACCAAGACGCATTCACTTGGTCGCCTGCTATTTTACCCATGCTTACTTTAAAATTTCTGCCTGTATACGTATAGACTAAGACCGTATTTTTCGACTTTGTAGCCAATAGATAATTATACCTTACTCCTTGATCAAGTATTAAACTTTGGTCTGGCACAAAATCAAAAAACTCTTTAGATAACATCAGGTTTTTTAAATGAATCATTTGGCTTGAACCTAATGCCTTCATCCCAACCGACCATTTTTCTCTAGGTCCAAAAGAAGTAGAGGACGAAAATCCTTTATGCATTTGCATCACTTCATTTTGTCCATAAGTATAGCCAAAAGCCCCTGCCAAAACTGACCAATAGCCATATCTACGTACATCGTCGGCTGTCCATCTTGTAGCCAACGAGTCGTGTAACCCATGAGGAATTCCTTCATAAGATGGCTCACCATCAATAGTAGGCTTTGTTGGATTTAAGCGATAATCATCATTGATAAATTTCCAATTATCTTCCCCAAAATGACGTGTTTCATTAGCAGAAGTATCTTGCTCATAAGATTTATGTCCTGACTGCACCATATTGAAATCTAGCCATTTTTCATTATGAAACCAGTCCGACGAAGACGTTCTTCCTCTTGGGTGAAAAGTAATTAAATGCTTGTCATCAATCTCATTAATGGTTTTTCCAATGGTTTTCCAAACAGCCAAAGAATCACTTCCTTTAATATCACCACCATTCAGCCAAATAATATTCGACTGATTTTTATAACGATTTGCCAAAAATGCAGCATATTTTTCGCCCTGCTTTTGTGAAACATGCCCTGCTTTTACATTCCCACCCCAAACAGGTACTAATGCCATATAGATTCCTTTTTCTTCTGCTTTTTTAATTACAAAGTCGATATGGTCCCAAAAATCATATTGTTCAGCATTCGCAAAATCATTGCCCTCTGTCACTTTAGGATTAGCTACATCTTTTTTTACCAAGGCAGAATCACCATATACATTCACAGCCTCAACAGTATGTAACACCATCACTTGAATCACATTAAAGCCTTTTTGCTTTCTGTCTTCAAGATATGTTTCGGTTTCTTCACGAGTCAATTTATTGAATAATAACCAGCCTGTATCTCCCAACCAAAAAAATGGTTTTTCATCTTTAGTAGCAATAAATCTTCCATTGGCAGATACTTTTAAGTCTGGCAATTCATTCCCCTCTTTAACAGTCTTACATGCTGACATAGCCATTAGACAACAAAAAACGATGATTAAACCTTTATGCATAGCATTGTATTTCATGATATTTTTCTGAGCCAAATCACCTCTGTTTCTGATGATTTATTTTTTAGTTGAATTATCTTTCCTCCTTTTAGTTTTTCTTCCTCTTTGTTAATTTGCCCCGTTTTCGGATTAATATAGTTTACTTTGAAGGTCGATTTTTGTTGGGTCAGGTCAAGCTTTATCACATTTTGAGGGTCATTATAAATGATAAACCCTTTCTCTGGATTTCCCAATGCCCATTGACTCGCTGTTTTGTCCAATAATTCAAAAGGCTTCATTAAGCTAGCATCTTGTAAAAATTGTGGATTCTCAACTACCGGGATATTTGCCAAAGAACCTCCTGCCATCAACACTGCCCAACCCATCGCATCAAAACTATCTGCTGAATAGATGACGGCTTTCTCTGGAAATTTTTGTCTGTATTCATCTACGGCACGATATACTTGTTCAAATGAAGTCTTTTTAGGATTCAATAATCGAGCATGTTGACGAGGAGCTAAATTTTGTCCTCCCAAGGGTGCATAAGCATTGCCATTTGCCTGAAAATGCCAATATCGAATATCTATTAAATTAACCACAGAGGCTCTTTCAGCATCAGCCAGAATCGCATCTTGTACATCTTTGGTAGTACTTAACCCAACAATTACTTTTTTATCCGTCTCTTTTTCCCATTCTTTGATAACATCAATCCAGAACTGGACAAAATGCAGTGGTCCCGTATATTCAGCACCGATTAATTGAATGACACCAGTGTTATCTTTGAAATTATCAAGACATTTACGTATATACGCTCTATGAATTTCACGACGAACAGGATTTGAAACATCATAAAACTGTTCTGCCATAAAAATTCGCTTGTCGCCTGCATAAGGTACTGGTTCAGGAAAACCAGTATTATTAATATTGTTAGCTGGTCTCCACGGGAAATCAGCATAGTGTGCACCCGCTTCTATGATATTATGTTGGAAATAATTCTGATGAATCAGCAACAATCCTTTCTGATCTGCTAAATCAGCATATTGTTTTAATCTGTTCCAATACCATTTATTATATTTTGTCAAGTCATATTTACTTAACCCATCATAAGCTGTTTCTTTTCCGCTTCTAGCAAAAGGTAATTCATAAAATGGAGGCCAAACATCGCCATCAATTCGACGGATTCGCTCATGATCATCACGACGACGTTCATACCACAATCCATAATTATGGTCGATAGCTTTTATGTTATTGCTTTTCATCCAATCTGTTAACTCTTCCAGATTATCCGTCAACCCTTTTCCTGTTTGTCCTGGCACAAAACGAGTAATATGAGCTTTCGCATTTTCTAAACCATAAGGTCTAGCACTACCCGACCACCAAGGGACTTCTTGTTTTCTTCCAATTACTACTTCTTTTCCACGCACCAGCCAACCATTTGTAATTTGTAAGGCCTCTGCTTTAGTCGGTAACATAGCTTTTTTAATACCTACTTGGTCAATCGTTGGCACAGTTGCTTGAGTAGGAATCTCTTCTCGATCTTTGGCTTGTGCAATAAATTCTTGTAATGTTTGGGCAGGCTTCTTCGCCTGCTCGGTCAAAGCCATCGCAACTTCCACTTTGGGGCTACTAGATGCCTCTGATGGTATCGGTAGCAAAATAGCTCTATTACCTAATTTGCTACCGATACGGTCTTTTAGTTGTGCATAATATAAACTTCTAGGGTTAATATGCTCGTTAGACATATCCCAGTAGCCATTTCCAGTAAATTGTGACCATGTACCAAAAGCCCAATTTTGTGCTGTTGGTGCTTGAAAACAATCGACTCTTGAAGCCGAACACTGCCATAAAACAGAATTGGCGGCAGTCCACCCTGCTCCTTGTCCATCTTGTCCACGATTGGCATAGCTTAGTGCTTGTCCATCAATATTTACTACATCGAACAAAACGCCCGAAGCCCAACTATCAATTGTTCCGCTAAAACTAAAAGGCAAATGTGCTTCGCATTGTACAAAAGCATTTGGCCCAGCGGCACAAAAACCAAGGGCATAATCATGATACCCAAATTCTGAATATAATCTTTGGAAGAGCGTCTGTTGACCAGTAGTAAAAAAAGTAAAACGACGCTGACCTCCGATTTCTGAAATCGGCGCTAGTGACTGACAATCTTCTACAGTAATACGTTTTCCTGTTTCTAAGACATTCACCGCCGAACCTGCAAAATGCTTGAACACTATTTGTCTAGCCCAAGCGTCAGTAACATTTTCAAATGAAATTGCTCCCCAGCGATGGTCTTCATCCTTTGGATTATTTAAATCATAACTAGATTCTAACCTCAGGTTTTCTACGCCAACTTGTGCAATTCTGCCATTCCAACTATATTTTGAAAGATAAGCACCACCATAATTAGCATCCAAAGCAGTAGTGATTGGGGCATCTAACGTAATTTCATTATCATTAATGGCAACGATTGTTCTATCCCAGAAAATATCTCTTTGACCAGCTTTCCATCCTAAGGCAGTGACTCCCCCTCCAAAATGGTCTGCACCTAATTTTTCAATCCATTCTTTCGTAGATGGTCTATGAAGCATTACTTTATCCCCAACCTTGAAATGACCATTTGCCTCAACCTTCACTTTCGATGAATTTACAGGAACATAAGTATCAATAATTTTTACAGCGGCCTCTAATACTCTATCGTTTTTTCCTGCAACAGTAATCAACGTTTCACGAATGTCTCCTTTCCCTAATATGGTTGTTTCGCCCTCTCCCATTCCACTCCCACGCAATACAATACCCGAAGTATGTATTCTTAAATTTCCTGATACTTCATAAGTGCCTTTTTCTAATAGAATTACTCCTCTAAAACCATCTTTATTAGGTGTTAATGTAGCTACGTAATCAATAGCAGATTGTATTCTAACCGTTGCGTCTCCAGTTTTTACAGGAACAATAACTTTTATAGTTACATTAGGAATGGCTTCTTCCCCTGCCATGTAACCACAATATGAAAAATCAGGAATACGATTTCCTTGTTCGTCTGGCGTGTAACTCAACTTCGAATTTGCTTCGAGATAGACAGGTGGAAGAGGCTTAACAACTTTAGCTTTCTGGGCAGAAAGCTGGATACTGTTCAATAAAACAGCAAGGTATACAAATGTTATTTTCTTTATTAAACTCACCATATTCATTTGGTAATTTCCACCAATCAGTCCTTTTTAAATTCAACAACAATTAAGCACTTAAAGCCTATAATAATCATTTCATCCTTAAAGAATATCATTTATTTTATTTATTCTTTTGCTATTTCTATACTTCAACACAAAATTAGAAAGAATCAATCTCATGTATTTATATCATTTTCTCAAGCTATTATACAATATTATCAAATCCATCCAAGTGTAAGAACCCTACAAATCAGGTCAAAAATAAGGGTTATTGCTTTCCAAGTTCATCTTATATTCCCTATAAT
>NZ_JBWKYN010000074.1:0-26662 GCF_059423785.1 Arcicella sp. GW458-12-2-14-TSB2
TAATTTGAGTTAAAACAGGAAAAAGACAACAGTTTATTAATACAGCAAAAAAATATTATTAATTTGCCTTAATTACCTCAAATAGAAAGAAATAGATTCAATGAAAAACAGCACTCAAATTGATGCCCACTCTAGCAAGCCTAAATTTCAACAGTTAATTGAATACATTATCAACGGAATTGAAGAAGGAGCGTTAGTGAGAGGGCAACAACTACCATCTATCAACGAAGTATCGCAGAATTTTGGAATGGCCAGAATGACGGTTGCCAAAGCTTATGATGACCTTCGAGAAAAAGGAATTATTACGTCTCACCACGGCAAAGGATTTTATGTTTCAAATACTGACACGAGGAGTCAGCTAAATATTTTTGTGCTTTTTGATGCCCTTACACCTTACAAGGAGATTTTGTATGATAGCTTAGTAGCAGAATTAGGAGAAAACGTAACGATTAATATTTTCTTTCATCATCATAACTTAAAGGTTTTTGAAAATACAATCCTCAATCATTTGGGGTCATATAATTTTTATATCGTAATGCCACATTTTAATCAAGATGTGACGAACGTACTTCAAAAAATACCTAAAGAAAAACTATTGATACTCGATATTGATGTGCCAAGTTTTGGGACAGATTATGCCATTCTCTATCAAGATTTTAAGAATAATACTTACGTTGGTTTGAATGAAGCTAAGGAGCTCATCAAAAAATATCAAACCTTTTCATTGGTGCTTAGTAGCAAAAGTTTTCAATATACGCCTGTAGGTATTATTCAAGGTTTTGAGCGATTCTGCCATGAAAACAACATTTCTTATGAAATTATTTCTGATTTAGAAGAGGAAGAACACCTTCAAAAAGACCATGCATATTTGGTTTTCAGAGAAAATGATTTGGTTCGATTCATCAATTGGTCGAATAAAAAAGGGTGGAAACTTGGTAGCGACATTGGACTGATGTCTTATGACGATACGCCCATCAAAGAAATTCTGGCAGAAGGGGTATCCGTTATTTCAAACGATTTTGCGTTAATGGGAAAAAGGGCTGCTCAAATGATTCTCTCGCGAGAAAAAGGCAGGTTTGTAAATAAAGGGTATTTTATTAAACGTAAATCATTGTAATGTAGTGATTGGTGATTAGTAATTGGTGATTTGTGCTTGCCTGTGCTTGCCTAAAATAGGTTGACATAAATTTCAACATACCAATTACTAATCATGTTATTTCAAGTCATAGTTTAATTATGCTATTCCAAACCCTCCGCCACCAGGGGTCCAAATAGTTAACTTATCCCCTGCGTGTGCTGTAATCTCGTTATCCGACGTAACAGTCCCATCGGTTCTGGTTAATAAATGTTTACCTGATGCTCCTGCATTTCCGCCATTTAATCCGTAAGGTTGAGTTCTGAGGTGTTGACGCAGTAAAGAGACTTCAACATCTTCTAAAAAAGTAACTTCACGTATAATGCCATCACCACCGTTATATTTCCCTTTTCCTGCTGAACCCTCACGAATTTCAAAACGATTTAGATAAACAGGGTAGCGTAGTTCCATGATTTCAGCATCAGTAATCCTCGTATTAGTCATGTGCGTATGTACACCAGAGGTACCATCAAAACCTTCTCCTGCGCCACTGCCTCCGCAGATGGTTTCATAATATCCAAAGGTTTTATTGCCGAACAAAAAGTTATTCATCGTTCCTTGTGAACAAGCCACAATGCCAAAAGCTTTGAGTAAAGTATCCGTTAGCCTCTGACTTAACTCTACATTCCCTCCTACTACGGCTGGACAATCTTTAGGATTGTCGGGATAATCAGGATTTAAGATTGACTTTTCGGGAATGATTAATTCTACTGCCTTCAAAATACCATCGTTCAAAGGTATTTTTTCATTTAATAACAACCTTAATACATAAATTACTACAGAATTTACAATAGCAATATTAGCATTCAAATTACCTATGTCTGTTTTAGCACTTCCAGTAAAATCAATTGTACAACTATTTTCTCGGATGTTTACCTGCACTTTTAAAGGTTCGTGATTGTCCAAAAATTCCTCTGCCTGATAGACTCCTTGCCCGAATTGTTGCAGTTTTTCACGCATCCTACTTTCTGAATACGTTTTCAGTCGGTTCATATAAAAATGAACTTTAGATAAACTATGTTCTTGAACCAAAGCCTGTAAAGCTTCTTCTCCGTTTCGGTTGGCAGCTAAAGCAGCATTTAAATCTGCTAAATTTTCTTCAATCGCTCGTGTAGGGTATGCACCTGATAAAAGCAATTCTTTGATAGCATCCCAACGCATTTCTCCATTTTTCACTAAATACATCGGTGGAATTACGATGCCCTCCTCCGCTAAATTTTTAGAATAAGGAGGCATTGAGGCAGGACGTACCCCACCAACTTCAGAATGATGACAACGATTGACTACATAACCAATCAGTTGATTATCAAAAGAATATACTGAAGATATTAACGTAATATCAGGTAAATGTGACCCGCCAAATTTTGGATGGTTCGTCACTACTACGTCGCCTTTATCGATGTTGATATACTTTAATACACTTCTTACGCATACACCCAAGCTTCCTAAATGCACAGGGATATGAGGTGCATTAGCAATCAGTTCGCCTGATGCATCTAATAATGCACAAGAGAAATCTAGCCTTTCTTTGACGTTGACAGAGAGAGCCGTTCTTTGAAGTAACAAGCCCATATTCTCGGCAATCGTCATAAAACGATTGGTAAACAACTCTAGTTGCGTCTCTTGATTATCTATTTCATTGTCAATAACTGCTACTGCTTCTTTTTGAATAATAGCAGTTCCATGACTGTCAATTTTCAGTGTCCAACCTTGTTCAATGACTGTCGTACTAAAAGGGTCGAGTAATAAAGCAAAGCCTTTAATAATGGCTCCGTTATCTAATTGATTCCTAAAATAGACAGGTACATTTTGCCATTGTTTGTTGAAAAATGCTTTGACTGAATGATTAGCTTTCGGAAAGTATTCTTCAAATATTGCTGTTTCTTCCAATAATTCTTTCTCTGAAAACTCGTAAGCATTCACCCTGATACTTTCTAATTCTATAGACCTATTATCAATCCAGTGTCCAAAGATGGCTGTATATTTCGCTTTAAACGTAGCTAAAATAGCATCAAAATTTTGCCACGCTATTTCTATCGTCGAATCTTGTCCTTTAAAACGTAAATACAATGAATGACTTTTAAACCGAATTGTTGAAGCTTCTACACCATCATTTTTTAACGTACTAATTACCTCGTCCTCAGCTTGTTTGAATAATTCGGTCAGATAGTTATTTAATTTTTCGTTAAAAATCTCTAAAACAGACCTTTCGGCAAACCTTTCTACTTGTGCTTTATCAATGCCAAAAGCAGAAAGCAACCCTGCATCTTTCGGTAAAAGGATTGTATTAATATTCAATAAATTAGCAATACCACAGGCATGTAAACCACCTGCACCGCCAAAGGCTACTAAGGCATAATCATGGATAGAGTATCCCTTCGCAATGGATATTTTACGAACAGTATCTGCCATTTTTTCATTGGCAATTGCTCTAAATCCTTCTAAAATTTCTTCTTTATCTGGCTCTACACCCGTTTTTTCAGCAATTTTAGCCAATAATTCTTGTAATTTTTCAGCAGCTTTTTTAGGGAAAACGGGAATACTAAATTGTTGAATATCTAATCGACCTAGCAGTAAGTTTACGTCGGTAATTGTCAATTCGCCTCCTGCTCCATAACATGCTGGTCCCGGCATAGAACCTGCACTCTCTGGCCCTACACTTAATTTAAAACCATCAAAAGAACAAATTGACCCTCCACCAGCTGCAACCGTTTCAATGGCTAACGATGGACTGAATATTTGTCCATTACCAATTTTTTGTGAGAATTGATAATCGAAATTACCATCATAGCGAGCTACATCCGTGCTTGTTCCACCCATGTCAAAAGTAACAATCTTGTCAAACCCAGATACTTTTGAAATATAAGCAGCGCCAACTACACCACCAGCAGGGCCAGATAGTAAACTATCTTTGGGATGAAAATGATGTGCATTTACCAAACTCCCAGCACTGGTCATTACCTTGAAATGTTTATCAGGAATCTGAGCGCTGATATTATTGATATAAGTATTGATAATCGGTGAAAGATAAGCGTTGACAACAGTGGTTTCTGCTCTGTTCAAAAACTTGATTTGCTTGCTTAGTTCTGTAGAAACATTTACATATTTAAAATATTTCAAGAGTATTTCTTGTACTTTTTTTTCGTGAATATTATTGCGGTAAGCATTTTTCAAACAAACTGCAATTGCCAAGATGCCTTTATCTTTAAGTCGTTTAGCTTGTTCTTCAAGCGTCGAAACATCAATGGATTCAAGGACATTACCCTCTTTATCTATCTGTTCATTTACTTCAACTACCTCACTATATAATGGTTCGGGACGAACAATATTCAACGCAAAAATATCTGGACGAGATTGATTGCCAATCACTAATAAATCTTTAAATCCTTTTGTTACCAAAAAAGCTGTCTTAGCCCCTTTCATTTCCAACAAAGCATTCGTTCCTTTGGTTGAACCTATCCTAATTTGAATAGGCGGGAAAGCTTCTTTCAAGCCTGTTTGTGTTATCAGCCTTGCTCCTAGTACAGGGGCTTCTTCAAAGGCTGTTAAAGCAAAACTTAATACTTGACTACCCAATAATTCAGGTAACGGTTGGTTGATAATCAATGTATTACTTTCAATATCAAAACTCACTACTTCAGCTTGAAAGTTATGGTTGAATAAACTAAAAGTATAGCCCACTAGAATATCTCTTTTTAAAAACCAAGAAGATTTTACTTTGAATGTCTGTAGATTGATTTGTTCAATAATTTCACCTCGAAGCGAGCTATTAGAAAGGATTTTATAGCGGTATTGATTTCCATCATTATCAGATGCTACACAATCGGTGAAAGTTCCACCAGTATCTATTGAAATGTTGAAGTTTTTTTGCGGTTTCATTAGGACTTTTAGACTTGAAGACTAGAGGATTTTGGATTTGTAAGATTTAGATTGAAGGATTTTAGGACTATAAGACTTAAGGACTAAAGGAGTTTAGGATTATGAACTTTTATACTTGAAGACTAGAGGATTTTGTAAGATTTAAATTAGGGACTTTAGGACTAAAAGACTCCACATACATCTTTATATACTATCCTTTAGTCTTAAAGTCCTTAAGTCTCATATTCCTTTATTCCCATACTGATAGTCCTTAAGTCTTACAATCCTAAAGTCCTCCAGTCTCCAAAATCAAAAATCCAAATGAACATTAATCCATTCGCCGTCCATTTTTGTTCCAAATTTCTTGTAGAAATTAATAGCAGGTTCGTTCCAATCTAACACTTGCCACATTACACCAGTACAGGAATCGTCTTTAGCTTGTTGAATGGTGGCTTCTAATAATTGCTCGCCTAAACCTTTTCCTCTCATTTTTTCAGAAACGATTAAGTCTTCCAAATACAATCTTTTACCTTTCCAAGTAGAATATCGATAATAATACAAAGCTAGACCAACTACACTGCCTTCAACTTCCGACACAATAGACCCAAAGATAGGGTTTTCACCAAAACCATCAAGGTACATTTGCTCAACGGTATTTGTTACTTGTTCTAGGGCTTTTTCATATAGTGCTAACTCCTTGATTAGCTCTAACATCACGGGTACATCTTCACGAATACCTTTTCTGATAATGACTGACATTGGAAATTGGTTAAATTAATTGTTTATTCATTAGTTACATAAGTCTCCCATTTCTGGATTACTTGTTGCATTTCTTCTGGTAATTCTGTGTCAAATTGTAAAAATTCACCCGTTTTTGGATGAATAAATCCTAGTGATTTTGCATGTAATGCCTGTCGAGGACACATTTTAAAACAATTCGCTACAAACTGTTCGTACTTAGAGAATACTGTTCCCCTCAATACCCTGTCTCCCCCATAAGTAGCATCATTAAACAATGGATGCCCAATATGTTTGAAATGCACCCGAATTTGGTGTGTTCTTCCAGTCTCTAAATTACATTGAACTACTGATACATACCTTAATTTCTTCAATACTTTATAATGTGTAGTAGCGTCTTTTCCCATTGACCCATCCGAGAAAACAGCCATTACTTTACGGTCTTTCAAGCTTCTACCTACATGTCCTGTAATAGTTCCTTCATCAGCTTTAGGCTCACCCCATATCAAAGCATTATAGGTACGTTCGATACTATGGTCGTAAAACTGTTTTGCCAGATGCGTCATTGCTGTATCTGTTTTGGCGATTACCAGTAAACCAGAGGTATCCTTATCAATACGGTGTACCAAGCCTGGACGGATTTCGCCATTACGGTGGGTAGGTAAATTTTGGAAATGGTAAATTAAGGCATTCACCAAAGTGCCCTCCCAGTTACCATGTGCAGGATGCACAACCATACCTGCTGGTTTGTTTACGACTAATAACTCCTCGTCTTCATAAACAATATCCAAAGGGATATTTTGTGGGATAATCTCTGTATTCCGAGGTGGTTCTGGTAATAAAACCGTGATAACATCTAAAGGCTTTACTTTATAATTGGCTTTTACTACAGCATCGTTTACTCTTACCGCAGCAGTCTCGATAGCATCTTGAATTTTATTACGAGAAGCATTCTGTAAGCGGGACATAAGGTACTTATCAATCCTTAATATACTTTGTCCTTTGTCAACCTCAAATCGGTGGTGTTGATATAATTCTTCTTCTTCGTCTTCTATTTCTTGCATATATTTGGCATTAAAAACCAAATTTAAACAAATACCGTCATGTTTCAATTACCCGCGTCTCCTTTAACGTTAATAAAGGATCCTATACTTGATTCATTTAAGGTAAAACTTTATTTAAAGAGAGATGATCTAATTCATCCAGAAGTAACGGGGAATAAGTGGAGGAAACTAAAATTTAATTTAATTGAGGCCAAATTACAAGGATTTGATCAACTATTAACCTTTGGCGGGGCTTATTCAAACCATATCTATGCTACAGCCGCCGCTGGTAAAGAGTTTGGTTTTAAAACTGTAGGTATCATTCGTGGAGACGAACTTACGCCTGATTCAAATGCTACGCTAAGGTTTGCTCATGATTGTGGTATGGAATTAATTTTTGTTACCCGACTCGACTATAATTTTAGGAATAGACTAACACGGCAGTATGGAGAGAAGTTTTATGTTTTACCAGAAGGAGGCACTAACGATTTGGCCATAAAAGGCGTTAATGAGATGGTTGATGAAATTTATGACATACTTAACCCCGATTATATTTGTAGTGCAGTAGGCACAGGTGGAACGATTGCAGGTATCATCAGTGGATTAAGAGGAAATACCAAAGCGATAGGCTTTGCTTCGCTAAAAGGCAAAGGTTTATTGAAAGGACAAATTGAAAAGCTTTTGCCTTTTGAAAAAGAGTTTGAATTGAATGAACAATACCATTTTGACGGCTATGCCAAAACCACTCCTGGATTGATTAGTTTCATCAAAGGCTTTGAAGAAAGGAATCCAAATATCATGCTTGAACAAGTATATACTGGCAAGATGATGTTTGGCATTTATGATTTAATCCAGAAAGGATACTTTTCTGAAAATGCTAATATTGTTGCTGTACATACAGGTGGCTTACAAGGTCGTTGTGAGGAATTGAAAGATAGCGCTATTAATCAAGCGAGCATAGTTTAATAGTAATCCCTAGCGAAATACTTAAGTCCCTCGCTAGGGATTACTAGGTTAATTTAATATCTCACCCACATGTTTCTGGATATTCTTAGACATCGTCGTTAACGGCAAATCGTTATCATCTACTCCAAAAGGATTTTCAATTTCTTCTGCAATCAATTCTAAACTAGCCAATACATAAAACACAAAAACAACGATTGGCACCGCAATATAACCCAAGCTAAAGACATAGCCAAAAGGCAACGACATAACATAAAAGAAGATAAATTTCTTGATAAAAACTGAATATGAGAACGGAATCGGCGTACTCTTGATACGCTCGCAAGCACCACATATATCTGTAAACGTTCGGAACTCTTCGTTTAAAAATAAAAGTTGAGTTCCACTTATTACTTTCTGGTTATAAAGTTCATTCAGACGTACAAACATCAATTTGGCAATATGATTGGGTTTATGTAAATCGTGATGAAGTGATATCTTAGAAGTAAATACTTCGCTATCTTTCTGATGCCCTCTGAGGTGTCTTTTCAAAGCAAAAGCATATTCCACAATATGCTCTTTGAAGAATGTTTTGTTAGCAATATCATCCAGAGGCAAAACAGCATTGATTTTCATGGCTAGATTTCTAGAAGTATTCGTTAAGTTTCCCCACATTCGCCTTCCTTCCCACCAGCGTTCATAAGCAGTATTGGTTCTGAAAACTAGTAAAAGGGAAATCACAAAGCCTAGCATTCCATGTAAAATAGTAATATTTTTGATATGGCTATTTTCACTCAATTTAAAAACTTCTATTTCTAAAAAAGCAATCAAGGCTACATAAATCGACAAACTAATCATCATAGGTGTTAGCTGACGCACAGTATCGCTTTTATGAATTCTAAAAATGAATGTAAACCATTCTTTGGGGTTATAATTAATCATGTTTGTTGTGATAGGTTTGGTGGATGAAGTAACAAAGACTTATTGGCAAATATACAAAAAGACCTCTGCTTATGATACAGAGGTCTTTTGTTAATGAGTTGTTTGTGGAAGAGATTTGTAAATAATCACTCTAAAAACTTCAAAATATAATCATTGATTTCTTTTCGTTGTGCTGTATTTGCATTATTGTCCATATCATTATGGATGGTATTTTTCAAATTGATGATTGTGACACCATATTTCACCTGCTCTTCGGGCGTAGGTAAAACACCTTCGTCTGCCACTTGGTCGCTTGAACGAAGCGTATATAATTTTGGATGATTTGCCCTAGGGAAAGGCATTCTTCTATTATCTAATGAAATTACTTTCTCTACTAAATTTGGGTATTTGTGTGCAAACAGCATCGACATATCTCCTCCATTTGAATGACCAATAAGTATGATATGTTTAAAATCTAAATCTGGGTTTGTCTTTTTTAATTCATTAATTACAAAACGAATATTTTCAGCCCCTCTCTCCCAAAATGGTCTTCTTACAAGTTGTGGAATGCCAGTGCTTGGAATTAAATCATCTGTTGGTAATTCATGCTGAATACTAGCAACAAAGTAGCCTTCTGAAGCTAACTTTTCAGTAATATACGAATAAGCTTTGTTAGACCCTCTTCTATTTTGGTAATAACCATGACTAAAGATTACGACTTTTTGATGTGTGATTTTTTGATCAGATTTAGGAATATACAAAGCCACTGGTACTGAACGTTTTCTTGATACATCAACTAAATTCAGACTATCTTCAACAACATTAAATGTTGATTTTAAAGCAGAAGAAGGCTTTGAGATTTTATGAGTTGAGCAACTGGATAATAAGAAGAAAAAAAATAGGTAGCTGTATAGTTTTCGGTACATGGGTTTGGGTAAAATTAAATAAAGTGTATAACAAAGGTACAAAAGCAATATTGTTTTATCAGGTACAAACTATCTTGATAATAAAAAAAAATTGCCTGTTACGAACGCTAAAGGTATTTCTAAAATTAAAGAATAAAACAAAAGCGGTTGCCTCCTAAGAAACAACCGCTTTGCTTTTTCTTTATTCTTAAAAGTCTTTACTCCTAAAGTCTCCAGTCCCTAAAAGTCTATTTCAATACCTCTACCGAAATTTTACTATTACCATATACGCGATGTGTAGCTTTTTGGAAATCGCTTTCTTTGGCTTTATAAATATTATCTACATATTTCTGAGGATTAATATCAAACAAAGGGAAGGCTGTCGACTGCACCTGAATCATAATTTTATGTCCTTTTTTGAAAGTATGTAATACATCTTGCAAACGGAAATTAACATCAGTGATTTTATTTGCTACCAAAGGTTCTGGTTTGCTAAATGAATTCCTAAAACGTGAACGCATGATTTCACTTCTTACCATTTGCTGATAACCTCCCAAAGTAATATGTTTCGGCGTATATGGGCTATTAGGTTCGTCTCCGGGATATACGTCTACTAATTTTACGAACCAATCAGCATCCGTACCTGTTGTTGAAATTTTAAGATTAGCCATCATCTCACCGCCTAAAGTAATATCTTCCGTTAAAACATCTGTTTCAAATGTCAATACATCCGTTCTGCGTCCTGCAAAACGTTGGTCTTCGCTCATGTAATTTCTTGGACTAAATCCTAAAATTTGGTTAGGGTCTTCTGTATAAGGTACAGGCTTTGAAGGGTCAGAGATAAACTCTGCAAATCCTTTAGCCTCCGTACCTGTGGTAATTTTACCATTAGGGCTTAGGTAGAAATCTATTTTCTGAGCGTTCTTAACAGGGTATTCTGCAAATTCTCTCCACTCCTTTTTACCTGTATCAAATAGTGTTGCTTCAGCTAACCCCGCTTTGCCATCCCCCGCATCTTTCAAAAAATGCTTGAAAAATTTAAGCTCAATATTTCGCTGATAATATGTTGAGATACTGTCTCCAAAATAAACATTCGAGTGAAAATGGTGACCACGTTCACGAGCCCAATCGCCATGACCGAATGGCCCCATCACGATAGAATTGTAAATATTGGGATTGTTTTTCTCAACGGTTTTATAAACTGTTAATGGTCCATACAAATCCTCGGCATCAAACCAACCTCCTACTACCATGATAGCAGGAGGATTTTTGATATTTTTCAAATGTGGCACTATACTTCTTTTCTGCCAGAATTCATCGTAATTAGGGTGTTCTACGTGTTCCTGCCAAAAGAAATTATTAGTATAGTTTTCTCCAAGATTTTTGAGTGGAGACATTGTTTTGTACCATTCAAAACCATCAAATGTTTTTATCTTCGGAAACTGCTCATCATACCAAGATTTATCTGTTGGTTTAGGATGTTGCAAACCAAAAACTGGGAAAGTCAAACCATAGCCTATCGTGAATGCTCCATTGTGATGGAAATCATCAAAAAAGAAATCAGATACAGGTGCTTGCGGAGAAGATGCTTTTAAGGCAGGATGCCCACATAAAGCCCCAGCAATGGTATAAAAACCGGGATATGAAATACCATACTGCCCTACCTTTCCATTATTACCGGGTAGGTTTTTCACGAGCCAGTCTATTGTGTCATAAGTGTCTGAGGCTTCATCAATATCTTTCTTAGTGTTCTTGTTAGGGATATGGGGTGTCATATTAGTCCAGCTCCCCTCAGACATCCAGCGACCACGAACATCTTGGTTAACGAAAATGAATTTTTCACGCATCAAATACTTTGAATAAGACAAAACTGATGGATAGTCATTTTTTCCGTATGGAGCCACCGAATAACAAGTGCGTGCTAATAAGATAGGATATTGATTATTTGAAGAAGCATCTTTGGGAGTATAGACATTTGTAAAAAGCTTTACACCATCTCTCATTTCTATTTCGTACTGAGTTTTGACATAGTTTTCACGAACGAAAATAGAATCCAATTGGGCAACTGTCAATTTCTGTGCCTGAATAAAGAACGAAAGGCTACAAAATGATAGTAACAATAGTAGTTTTTTCATATTTGTTGTAAAATTTGTTGAGTATGATGCAATTTAAGTGCTTCTTGAGTGAAAATAAAATATTTAACCTTAGTTCATTGTACGGTTAAGACAAATTAGTTTTTGACATTGGAATTAAAATCGTTGAAACTACATTTCCATTTACCTCTTCAATATGTAATGAGCCTTCACCTCCATATTGTAACTCTAATCGTTTTTTCAGATTGGTCAGTCCAATACCACCATCAGTTCGTTTGGTTTCATTCGCTATAAAACTTCCTGTATTACTTACTTTTATCAGTAACCTATCGTTTTCTTCATAAATTTGAATAGTAATTTCTCCTCCATTTTTATTTTTTGCAATACCATGTTTGATAGCATTTTCGATAAGTGTACTTAATGAAATAGGAATAATCATCTTGTGGGTTAACTTATCATCCACCTCTAAGTGATACTTCAGCCTTTTATCAAACCTTATTTTTTCTAAAAACAAATAGGCTTTAGTGAGCTTTATTTCCTCGTCAACCCTTACCAATTGCGAGCTTCCAATATTAAGGGATAAACGTAATAAATCTGAAAGTTGGTCTACTGCTTCTCGAGCTTCTTGATGGTCTATCACCATTAACGCTTTGATGCTATTTAAAGCATTAAAAAAAAAATGAGGGTGCAGTTGGGTTTTCAAAGCCTCTAATTCCGATTTTATTAACATTTTTTCCATCGAAATCATCTTCTCACTCATGGTTTGTTTCACTGTTACATACCGAAGGATATGAAAGAAAAAAAACCAAGGCGTTGTCACCCAAATATCATCAACGAATAAACTAAAATAATCACCAAAGTTTTTATATTCATTTTTCATCACATCAGCTGATGTGAACTGAACATCTAAAATAAAAAACAAGAAACCTATAATGATATTGCCTATTAAAGGAAACAATAGAAAAGTTTGTACAGGAGCTTCATCTACTTGGTATTTATCAACAATTAGTTTGTAAGTGTGTGTGGTAAAAAGTCCATACACAAATACCGAGATGAAATATTCAAATGAAAGGGTAAAGCTAGCTTCCTCTAAAATGGTGTATTTCAAAGCCATCATGGCAATGAGTAACCAACTTGAGATTTGCATTAGCCAATATATTTTTCTAAGATTCATATATTAATAATAGCGCGAATGATTTGTAATCAAACATAATAGGTGGACTATGCTTACTATTAAAGTATATTTTGACTCTAATCAAAGACAAACACTACGATAAAACTTTACTGATTTTCAATCACTTGTCTTGATTGCAATAATAATACAAATCCTTTTCATTGAAATTATTAAACAATTAAAACAAAAATGAGCATTTTTTTTGAGTAGCACAATAAAATTAATAAAAAACCGTTGCATAGAAATTATACAACGGCTTCGTTTAAAGAGTTATGCTAGTATGCTTTTCTATGCAGCTGCGTACGGTAGGTATACAATTACATCAGTACCACCATTACTATTACTGTCAATTTTAATTTTTCCACCATGATTTTCAACAATTTTTTTGCATAATGCAAGCCCAATACCTGTGCCTGGATATGCACTTTGTGGATGCAACCTTTTGAAAATAGTAAAAAGTTTATCTACATGATGTGGCTCGATACCGATTCCATTATCATTTACGACAATTTTATTCAAAGCTATTCCATTGTCATTGATAACTTCATGTGATATATGTATTACTGGTGTTTCTTCTGAGAATTTCAGTGAATTACTGATTAAGTTGTAAAAGAGTTGCCCCAATTGCACAGGGTTACCAAGCACCGACGGCATAGCTTCAACAGTTAATACTGCTTTTTTTTCACTTAATAAAAACTCAAAATCATTAATTACATCGGAGAGTACCGAATTTAGGTCAGTAAATTCAAATGTCTCGGATGTTGCTGCAAGTCTGGAATAACTTAAAACATCAATGATTAATTGAGACATTCTCTCTGCTGAAGCATTGATTTTGGAATAGTACAGATTTTGCTTATCAATATCTGAACGATTATGCTGGGCAAGTGAAATAAAATTCCTAATTTTTCGGAGTGGTTCTTGCAAATCATGACTTGCGATATAGGCAAATTGTTCTAGTTCCTTATTTTTTTTCTGAAGTTCGTCATTAGATTGCCTCAGTTTTTCCTTAGCTTCCTTTAATTCATTATTATCTTTCAGGGTTTCTTCAACAAGCTTTTGGGCATGAATATTTACCATGCTGATAATCCATCCTGCTGTACTCTCATCATTATGTGGTACTAGTGAAATCTGGTACCATATTGGTTCTTTTGTAGAGATGACACGCGCTTGAACAGTTTGTACAGTTTGCTTTTTCTTCGCACTGTTCCATGCTTTAATAACCTGTTCTGTATCCTCAGTGTGTATTATCTGATGTATAGTAGCGGCCGAAAACTCTTTAAAGTTACTCCCTAAAATATTTTCAGCATTTTTATTGGCGACAAAGACTTTCTCTGATTTTGATACGGAAAAAACAATAAATGGCAAGGTATCTGTTAGCTGTCTATAATCATTTTCACTTTCGCTAAGCCTATCTGCCAACTCAATTAACTGTATGTTTTTTTTTCGTATTTCATCATAAGGTGATATAGGAGGTTCTTGTCTAAAATAGTCTACAAAAGAATTGACCCACTTTTCAGACAAAAGTCCAGAATAGGGTACTTTAGCCCTCAACGTAATGGTATAAATATCATCTTCACAATGTGCAGTAACATCCTTCAATACCTTTTTGGCATAAAAAAAAGCTTCTGGGTTACATCCTGCTAGATCTACCTTGTCATATAATACCGCTACAATTTCTTTTTTTCCTCCATTCAATGAGTCTATTCCTAAAATAAGATATGACTCCTGTCCGCTAGTAATGGCACATCGGGCAATCTCCGATACCGCAGTAGCAAAACGTGTTTGAGAGGAAGCCAAAAGGCTACACAATTCAGCTAGCTTTATACTACGTTTATGAGCCAATATCAGGTCCATTTCGTTATCTAAGCTAATGCGAATAATCTCTTTCATATCTTATATATTTACTTTGGCAACCAATACAGACATATCATCTGTGCCACGAGCATGATCTTTATATAATGCTCCAGCTATAATTTCTGGAGGATGCTTTAAAATCCCAGGCAAACTGTTCAGGCTCCATCGCCCCCTCAAGCCATCAGAATGCATAATAAGGGTTTGGTATTTATTTAATTCAACAACAGAATCGGTTAAGGTACGCGGAATATTAAGACCTACGATGCCGTTATAAGGCGTGTAGTTTTTTCCTTCTAAACCATTATATATAGACGTGGCTATGTTACCAACGCCACATAGAAACCATTTTTGTGCCTTAAAATCAAGATGAGCAATTGTAGCCACCAGTCCTCTGGTTTTTTTCACCTCTTGGTGAATATATTGCAGGGTAGCAACAGGACTTTTTTCACGACAAGCTTTAAAGGCATTAATCGCTGTACTTACTGCTTCAAGGGCATGATTGCCATGACCCAGCCCATCCCCTAAAAAGAAAAAAACTCCGTCATTTACATGTTTAACAGAATATCCATCACCACAATTGGTTTCGCCAGGCATATTTACCTTCACTCCACCCAACTTAATATTCTCTTCCCTAACAAACGTACTTTGAGGGTTTTTATAAACTTTACAATAGATAATAGTACCCCAGTCTCTTAGTGTATAAACCGATGATTCAGAGCTTAAACGTTCAATAGCACCTAAGCCTTGACCAAGCGTTTGTGAGGTAGAGGCTCCATCCTTCATCATTTGTACAAGGTTACTGATGCCTCGCCCTTTGTCTAAGCAGTAAAGCTCAAAGAAATCCCCTTTAATATCAGTACTTGTGCGATATAAAAATTCGCCTTCCCCTACAAACTTTACAAGATTTGAAGAAAGTTCAGAAACGATTATATCGATTTCTCCCGTTTTCTGCTGGCTAAAGCCTGTAGCAACGCAAAGGTTATGTATTTCACGTTTTACAAATGACACATAGCTTTTATCCTCCACCTTATAACTGTAAAACGCATTATCATCCATTCTTCCACTTAATTATTGTAACCGTTGTCCCTTGCCCTATCGCGGATTGTATATTAAATTCATTAACTAGCCTTTTTGTTCCTGGAAGGCCTAACCCAAGACTTTTACCACTGCTGTAACCATCTCGCATCGCCAAATCAATATCAGCTATACCAGGGCCTTTGTCGCTAAAGACTAAACGAATACCATTTTCTCGACCGTTATTAACAGATTCAATACTTACCATACCACCGCCACCATATTTCAAGAGATTACGTGCAAGTTCGCTTGCAGCAGTTATCAGCTTAGTTTGGTTTAAAATGCCCATACCAATCTTCACTGCCGCATCTTTTACCTTATTACGAAAAGGTATTACATCCTGCTCTCGGACAACAACAAATTCTTCTCTATTCTGTATCGTCGTAGTAGTCATCATCATCATCGCTTTGGGTGTCACTTAATTCTATCTTAGAACGCAATAGGTCCATTCCTTTTTCTACATTAAGTGCCGTTGATACCCCCGTTAAGGTTAATCCTAATTCAACCAAAGTAATAGCTACCGCAGGCTGCATCCCCACGATAACTGATTCTGCTCCCATAATTTTAGACATCATACCGATATTTCCTAATATTCTCCCCATGAAGGAGTCTATAATAGAAACTGAAGAAATATCTATTAATACGCCTTTTGATTCGTATTTTTTAACGGAATTCACAAGGTCTGTCTCCAGATTCTCTGCCAATTGGTCATACAAGTCTACCTGTATGGTTACTAGCAAAAAATCACCCATTTTTAAAATAGGAATTCTCTCCATAATGTTTACACTAAGCTAATTATTTCTTTTTGATAACTTGAATTTGCAGCATATTGAACGCTGTTTTTAGCGCACTGGCAAGGGTTGATTTGGTAATAATTCCAGAAAGGTCTATTCCTAAGTGTACTACTATTTGGGCAATCTCAGGTCTAATGCCACTAATGATACATTCCGCCCCTAAAAGACGTGTAGCACTAACAGTTTTTATAAGGTGTTGTGCCACAAGAGTATCTACTGCTGGAACTCCAGAAATATCTAAAATAGCTATCGTACTGCCTGTTTCTACAATTTGTTGTAAAAGACTTTCCATTACAACTTGTGTTCTTGCACTATCAAGCGTTCCGATAATTGGTAGGGCAACAATTCCGTCCCAAACCTTGATAACAGGCGTAGAAATCTCCGTTATTTCATCAGTTTGTCTTGATATTATATCTTCACGGCCTTTTATAAAGCTTTCAAAAGTTAACATACTCATGTTATCGACAATCTTACTAATTTTAAGGCTGTCAGCGTAAAGCGTTGCAGCATCTGCAATATTGTCGTAGAGTACTTCTAAGAGAGCTTCTTTAAAGGTAAAAAGGTAAAAGCCCGTTTCTCTAGAGGTGTAACCTTGCTTAGCGCGAGAAACAGAGATGCCCATAAGCACTTCGTTTACCTTATCAAACCCGATGGCATTTTTATTCTCAAGTGTGGTAGTATTCAATACACTCAGGAATGAGTCTACAAGTTCTTTAGAATCTTTAAGCTGATTATCTACATTAAAATATCCTTCTTCCTCTTTTTGCTTTGCTACCCATATATTTATGATAGCGTCCCTGTTATTCTTTAAAATTTCGATTGTTGGTTTGTCCATTATGCTTTTGCTAATTATAAAAAGGGTTACTACAAATAAAAAATTTGTACGTCGAAATACACTAAGGTTAACTTTTTAAAATTTGGTTAGGCTTAATGACTGCGTATTCTGCAATATCATCGAAAATGAAAAATGTTGTAATTGATAACCATAACAGCTTATCAATATAATAATGATGGGCTAAACTATGATGTTTTAAAGAAACGATTTAAGACATATTTAATTGTCACAAAATGATAATCTACAGATTATTCAAAAAACTTTGTCCTAATGAAAGACTTAAAGATATTAAATTTAGACATAAAATAACGCCATTGGCTTCCAATGGCGTTATTGGTCTTTTAAGTGGAGAGTATGGGATTCGAACCCATGACCTCTACGCTGCCAGCGTAGCGCTCTAGCCAACTGAGCTAACCCCCCAAAAGAATACTTTGCAAAAGTATCCAATAAGAATTTAGTATACAAAGAGATAAGCAACTTTATTAGAAATTGTATCTTATGCCAAAACCTCCTTGCGGATGTGTGTAAAAGAATGCAGGAACGAGTTCTATATAAAGTCCTAATTCACCAAACATCGTTAGAGGAGAGTCTGGAATCCCATACTCTATGCCTGCTTCTCCAACGCCTCCAATGCCTGTATTAGGTACTTGCTTATTATCCAAGGTATACGAGCGTGACGTGATTTGTCCCCCAAAACCGTAATAACTTTTCAGACCAGTATTACCCAGTTGCTGATGCCAAAGATAAAGTCCACTGAATGATACACCTGCTCCATCAAAAGCACCATCTCTGTACGGGCTTCTTAGTCCCCAAAGTGCACCATACACACCTGCGTTCAATTCTATTGCATTTCTATCATTATTTAAATAATGACGCACTGTTAAACCTGAGGGGTCTCCTAGCTTTCCACCTATTGCCCACGTTTTGTATTGTGAGAAGCCCGTGAAACTTACTAAAATCAATAAAAAGACTAAAGCATGTTTTTTCATAAGAAATAAGTTTATGATTTATAAGCTTTTAAAAGACCCATCAAATGAGCATTCTCGTCGGTGGTACCTACTGAAATTCTTAAAGAATTATCACATAATTTCACTTTTGAACGGTCGCGGACAATCGTCTTTTGCTCAATTAAGTAATCAAATACAGCCTTCGCATCTTGGAATTTCACTAATAAGAAATTGGCATCCGATGGAAAAATCTTTTCGACAATGGGCAGCTCAGCTAATGAATCTGCTAATAGCTTACGGTTATGATTCAGCGTATTAACGGAATTTGTTACAAAATCAGTATTAGCAATATTCTCTATTAATAATTTTTGTGTAAGTCCATTAATATTATAAGGATACTTTATCTTGTTCAAGAGCTTAATTAACTCTTCATTTGCGAAAGCCATCCCTAAACGCAAAGATGCCAGTCCCCATGCTTTCGAGAAAGTCTGGAGCACCATTACATTCGGGAAACTATCTAATTCTGGAATAAAAGAAGGCTCGTCAGCAAAATCATTATAGGCCTCGTCTATGATTACTAAGCCGTGCTCGAAATTATCAATAATCGTTAATATGGCTTCACGATTGATGATATTACCCGTAGGGTTATTCGGTGAGCAAATAAAGATTAATTTCGTCTTCGGATTAATAGCTTCAATGATGGCATCAACATCCAATTGATAATCCTCTGTCAAATCAATCTTTTGAATCTGTACATTGTTCACAGAAGCACTCACTTCATACATTCCATAGGTTGGTGGCAGTATGATGATGTTATCTTCTTTTGGCTCGCAAGTCAGTCTAATAATCAAATCAATCGGTTCATCAGAACCATTACCAAGGAATATTTGCGAAGGACGACAGCCTTTGATGGGTGCTAATTTTTCTTTAATAGCAGACTGATAAGGGTCTGGGTATCTGTTCCAATTTTCGGGCGTAGCCGAACCTATTGGGTTTTCGTTGGCATCTAAAAAAATCCCTTCTTTACCTGTATATTCATCACGAGCAGAAGAGTAAGGAGCAAGACTAAGAATATGTTTACGAACGATACTTTGTAAGTTAAATGTCATAGTTTAAATAATTTACATTCTAATTTTTACTGCATTGGCATGAGCATCCAAGGATTCTGCCTCAGCCATTTCAATAATTGTTTTTCCGAGGTTTTTAATGCCTGCCTGAGTAATATGCTGTACCGTGATTTTCTTCACGAAGCTATCCAGACTTACGCCTGAATACGCTTTCGCATAACCGTTGGTCGGCAAGGTATGGTTTGTGCCAGAAGCATAGTCTCCAGCAGATTCGGGCGTATAATTTCCTAAGAAAATAGACCCCGCTTGATAGATACTCTCTGATACTTCTTCGGCATTGGCTACCGATAATATTAAGTGTTCGGCAGCATATTCATTCAACAATGAGAGGGCAATCTCTTGATTTTCTACCAAAATAGCTTGACTGTTTTCAAGGGCTTTCGAAGCAAATTCTGCTCTTGGTAATACTGCTAACTGTTTTGTTAACTCGTTATTTACTTCGTTAATGATGTTTTCAGAGGTTGAAACCAACAACACCTGTGAATCTATCCCATGTTCTGCTTGCGATAGTAAATCTGCCGCTACAAACGCTGGATTAGCCGTATCATCAGCATATACCGCTACTTCTGATGGTCCAGCAGGCATGTCTATGGCAATACCTTCTTTGTTTACCAACATTTTGGCAGCAGTGACATATTGATTACCAGGCCCAAATATTTTATACACTTTTGGGACTGACTCTGTTCCGTAGGCCATGGCAGCAATGGCTTGCGCCCCTCCTATTCTATAAATTTTAGTAATGCCACAAAGCGAGGCAGCATATAAAATAGCTGGGTGGTTGGATGGGGTACATAATACCACTTCTCTACATCCTGCAATTTGTGCAGGAATCCCCAACATCAATACTGTTGAAAACAACGGGGCTGTGCCACCAGGAATATATACCCCAACTTTATCAATGCCCACTGTTTTTCGCCAACAAGTAACGCCCTCCATCGTTTCAATCTTTTCAGGAGCCGTTTTTTGTGCCTCATGAAATTTATGAATATTACGATAAGCCTGATGGATGGCTTGCTTTAAATCGTCGGAAAGTAAATCAGCAGCCTTTTCAATTTCCACTGAAGGCATTTCTATAGATGTTAGATTTACTTTATCGAAAGTCAAAGCAAAATCACGAAGGGCAATGTCACCTTCGGTTTTTACTCTATACAAAATGGGAGCTACTCGCTGCTCAATCACAGCAATATCCTGTGTTGGACGCGTAAGTAAGGCTTGATAATCAGACTCTTTGGGATATTTTATAATTTTCATGGAAACTAATAAATCATTTTTTCAATCGGCATCACTAAAATACCTTCTGCACCTGCTTCACGGAGTTTTTCGATATTTTGCCAAAAGTCATTTTCGTTAATTACTGAACTCATTGCCGACCAACCTGCTTGTGCCAATGGAATAATAGATGGCGACTGCATACCGGGTAATAATTTACTGATGGCTTCGATATTCTCATTTTTAGTGTTCAACACAACATACTTATTATTCTTTGCTCTTTGAACAGCGTCAATTCTAAATAATATCTGATTAAGGATGTCATGTTTTTCTGCTGAAAGTGTCGGACAACCAATCATGATGGCTTCTGAACGGAATATTACTTCTACTTCTTTCAATCCATTGCTCAACAATGTACCTCCAGATGAAACAATATCACAAACTGCATGTGCTAAACCAATGCTTGGAGCAATTTCTACAGACCCTGAAATCTCATGTATATGTGACGTAACACCATGTTCTTTGAGATAACTTCCTAAAATGATTGGATACGACGTTGCAATGTCTTTCCCTTCTAAATCCTCAATGCCTTGGTATTCATCTCCACGCGGAATAGCAATTGATAAACGGCATTTAGAAAAACCTAATAGTTTTACTTCCGATACATTCTTATTGCTCTCTACATGAACGTTTTGTCCGACAATACCGATATCAGCTACGCCATCTTCCACATAGCCGGGAATATCGTCGTCACGAAGAAACAAAAATTCTGCTGGGAAGTTTGAAGAAGTTGCTTTTAACTTTCCTGCTCCATTATCAAACTTGATTCCGCATTCTTTGAAAAGATTGAGGGAATCCTCACTTAAGCGTCCAGATTTCTGAACGGCAATTCTTAAATTTTGAGTCACTTGTCAGTTATTTATAGTCCACAATGCTAACTTTTCCTAAAAATTATTAATACTGATTGTTTTTGATTTAGGTAAATTGTTAACGGACTGCAAAATTACGGAATCCAGTTTAGCTTTTGACGGCTTTTCTGTAAATTGTCAATAAATCATTCATATTTCTTACTCAACAAGTCTAATAATGAAAAAACTTATCTTGTGGCTATTGCTAATTCCTGCTTTTAGCTACGCCCAAAAATCAGATTCTCCATACCCCTTTACCGTTGCTCAAGACAGTGCCTATATCCGTGAAAATTATCATAAAATGGAATTTATGGTTCAAATGCGTGATGGAATCAAACTTTTTACCCAAGTATATGCACCAAAAGACCAAAGTAAAAAGTATCCAATTTTGATGCAGAGAACTCCCTATACTTGCTCGCCCTATGGTACTGATAAATACAAAAAAAGAATTGGTCCAAATCCGTTTATGCTAAGAAGTAATTACATCGTTGTTTATCAAGATGTAAGAGGGCGATGGGCTTCGGAAGGCAAATTCGTAGAAATGACCCCTCAAGTTGATATAAAGAAAGGTAAAACAGACATCGACGAGTCGTCTGATACTTATGATACCATAGAATGGCTTATCAAAAATATCAGTAATAATAATGGCAAAGTAGGGCAATGGGGTATTTCTTATCCGGGCTTTTTCACTTCTGCGGGTGCTATTTCAGAACATCCAGCCCTCAAGGCGTCTTCTCCACAAGCCCCTATGGCTGACCTTTGGCGTGATGATGCTTTCCATAACGGAGCATTTATGATAGCGGCAAATTTTGGTTTTTATAATTTCTTTCAAGAGCAAACTAAACCTACTACTACTCGCCCACCTGTATATTTTGAAACGAACAATCCTGATGGATATGATTTTTATCTGAATGAGGTAAAAACGACCAAAAACTCAGAAGATGGTTTTTATAAAGGACGCAATGTATATTACCATGAAAATTTTGAACACCCAGATTATGACGAACATTGGAAGAAAAGAAATATTCTACCTCATCTAAAAGGTATCAAACACGCAGTGATGGTTGTAGGTGGCTGGTACGACGAACAAGATTTATACGGTACATTTAATACTTATAAGGCTATTGAAAAGCAAAACCCAAACATCAAAAATATTTTTGTGGTAGGTCCTTGGGTACACGGTGGTTGGGCTGGTTCATCTGGACAAATGCTAGCCGATGTAGATTTTGGTTCGAAGGTATCGCCTTATTACCAAGAAAACATTGAGGCAAAGTTCTTTCATCATTATTTGATTGATGATGCTAAACCGCTTGATTTACCAGAGGCTACTCTTTTTGAAACGGGTACTAACAAATGGCGTTCGTTTGATACCTATCCTGCTAAAGGCACACAAGAGAAACTGTTGTATTTCCATCCTAATGGCAAATTATCATTTACTGCTCCAACTGTAGAAAAATCATCGTCGACTTATCTTTCAGACCCCAATCACCCCGTACCTTTTTCGGCTAATATAAATGATGGTTTTTCTGCTAGTTATATGGTGGAAGACCAACGTTTTGCGTATGCTCGACCAGACGTTCTATCATTTTCTACCAATGTACTAGAAAAAGACATTACACTTTCTGGACAAATTGAGGCGATGCTTAAAGTATCTACTACGGGTACTGATGCCGACTGGGTCGTAAAAGTAATTGATGTGTACCCAACAGATGCACCAGAAAATCCGAAAAAACCAAATGTAGTCTATGGAAACTACCAGCAGTTAGTGCGTTCTGAAATTATTAGAGGGAAATATCGTGATAATGTTTCGAAACCAAAGCCTTTTGTACCTAATCAAGTAACGAATGTAAAGGTAGAGTTACAGGATGTATTACATACTTTTAAAAAGGGGCACAAAATAATGGTGCAAATCCAAAGTTCATGCTTTCCTTGGGCTGATAGAAATCCCCAGAAATTCATCGATATTTTTAAAGCTGAACCGAGTGACTACCAAAATGCTACACAAAAGGTATATCACCAGAAAGCGGCGGCTAGTTATTTAAAGGTGGGAGTATTGGAGTAAATAAAAATATTATTAAGTGTAAATACTTACATAAAAAATCCGTAGTATTGAGAAATGCTACGGATTTTTTATTGAAATAGCTTGAAAACAAAAAAAGCAGACTTACAAAGACTGCTTTTTTGAATTACACTTCATCAACAAACTAAAAACCAAATAAAACTACTTGATATCTTGTAGTCAATCTGATAATTTGAGAATAAAGGTAACAATAAAATTGTGCTTTGACAAAAATTTATCCTCAAAATATATCAAATAATTGGCTGTAGGAGAAGGATTCGAACCTCCACGGTGTGATTAGGTAAAGTACAAAGTCTGGTGGTCAACCCCAGTCCATCTTGCGATGGGCATTACACTTACTTTATTTCATGTTCACCACCCCCGAGACAGGAGGGTACGTCTGCCAAATTTCATCACCCTACAGTGTGGTTGTCATGTGTTTCTTTCAACTTGACAATGCAAAGTTATATACCTTTTTAATGTTTTACAAATTTTACATAAAAAAAACTTAAAATTTACATTCTATTCAATTATTGTAGTGATTTATTTAAAATATGTTAATAATTTCTTTTTGAAAGTATTGTTTTTTATGAAATTTTAAATTTTATTTGAGTCTAAATACTTAAGCTATGGAAAAGAATGTCGAAATCGACGAAACTGATTTAAAAATTTTAGGTCTTTTGATGCAAGATGCCACCATGCCTTACACAGAAATTGGCAAAAAAATCAATGTTTCTGGTGGAACCGTCCATGTAAGGATGGGGAAAATGGAACAGGCTGGTATCGTAAAGGGTTCACAATTGGTGATTGACCATACCAAATTGGGATGGGACATTGCTGCTTTCCTAGGTATTTATTTAGACAAGAGTTCATTATATGCCGAAGTAGCCGAGCAATTGATTAAAATACCAGAGGTTGTAAGTATAAATTACACTACAGGTATTTATTCTATTTTTGCAAAAATTGTTTGTAGAGATACTGTACACCTTAGAGAGGTATTACATGATAAAATTCAAAAAGTACAGGGAATACAACGAACAGAAACCTTTATTTCTTTAGAGGAAAGTATCAACCGTTCTGTCCCTTTTAGCTATAAAGGATAGCCATTAAGCATAAATAATCAAAAATATATAAAAGCCTTTTTAGAAAAATTCTAAAGAGGCGAACTTTTCTTCGATTTTTTGGCTTATTTTTGTAGGATAATTACTACCTACAGCAATGGCAAAAGAAGAAATTGATATATTAGAGGAGGTAACCTCCTCCGAATACAAGTATGGTTTTGAAAGTCACTTCGAAACAGACGAAGTGCCAGCAGGTTTGAGCGAAGACGTAATCAGATTGATTTCAGTAAAGAAAAATGAACCAGAATGGATGCTTAATTTGAGACTAAGTGCTTATCGTACTTGGTTAACAATGGAAGAACCGAAATGGTCTAACGTGCATTATACTCCTGTTGACTATCAGTCAATTAAATATTATTCAGCTCCAAAGCAAGCTAAAGTATTGGAATCTTTAGATGATATTGATCCAGAGTTGCGTGCTACTTTTGAAAAATTAGGTATTTCATTAAACGAACAAAAACGTTTATCGAATGTTGCAGTAGATGCCGTAATCGACTCGGTTTCAGTAGCTACTACTTTTAAAGCCGATTTAGCGAAAAGAGGCATCATTTTCTGCTCGATGTCGGAAGCAATTCAAGACCACCCTGAATTAATCAAAAAATACTTAGGTTCAGTTGTGCCAGTAAAAGATAATTTCTTTTCTGCCTTAAATGCCGCTGTATTTACGGATGGTTCATTCTGTTATATTCCTAAAGGTGTTCGTTGCCCAATGGAGCTTTCTACGTATTTCCGTATTAATGCTGCTGGTACTGGTCAGTTCGAACGTACTTTAATCGTAGCAGATGCAGGTTCTTATGTTAGTTACCTAGAAGGTTGTACCGCTCCACAACGTGACGAAAATCAATTACACGCAGCGGTAGTTGAAATTTTTGCACATGAAGATGCAGAAGTAAAATACTCTACTGTACAAAACTGGTATCCTGGTGATAAAGAAGGTAAAGGAGGTATTTACAACTTCGTAACCAAACGTGGTATTTGTGATGGTGCAAATTCTAAGATTTCTTGGACACAAGTAGAAACTGGTTCAGCTATTACATGGAAATATCCTTCTGTCATTTTAAAAGGGGATAATTCTATTGGTGAATTTTATTCAGTAGCTGTTACGAATAATATGCAACAGGCGGATACTGGTACGAAAATGATTCATATTGGTAAAAACACTAAATCAAGAATTGTATCAAAAGGTATTTCGGCTGGTAAATCTCATAACTCGTATCGTGGATTAGTAGAAGTGATGAAACGTGCAGATAATGCTCGTAACTTCTCTCAATGTGACTCTCTATTGATGGGCGACCGTTGTGGAGCACATACTTTCCCATACATTGAAGTTAAGAACAAAACAGCTACCGTTGAACACGAAGCGACTACTTCTAAAATTGGTGAAGACCAATTGTTCTATTGTAACCAACGTGGTATTTCTACTGAAGCTGCCGTAGCCTTAATTGTAAACGGTTATGCCAAAGAAGTATTAAACCAATTGCCAATGGAATTTGCGGTAGAAGCTCAAAAACTTCTTGCAGTATCACTTGAAGGTTCAGTTGGATAGATGATAAAATACTGATAAAGTTTAGATATTTAGGGAAAAGCTACTGTTTATGCAGTGGCTTTTTTTATGCCTTTAATAATAACACTCATAGAAGCGATATATCGGTAGCCCTATTGATAACAGCAATTTATTGAAGCTGTCCAAAAAGCTTTTACAGCCAAATATTATTCTGTTTCCTTTTCGGACTGCCTTAATGCTATTTACAAGCTGTTCTTCCTATCGATATAATGTTACTAACGGAACTATAATAGGCATACGTAAATCAAACATGAGTCATCCCGAATTTTGTGGATGGCTTGCCCAATAAAAACCTCCTTGTTTATTTTGTGAATTACGACAAACACAAAAAACAGGAGGTTTTATTATGCCCAAGGCACAT
>NZ_JBWKYN010000075.1:0-26344 GCF_059423785.1 Arcicella sp. GW458-12-2-14-TSB2
GTACAATATTTAATAAAAACTGAAGGAATAATTATTGGAAAAACAGTCGGTAGCAGAAGTGAGGTAGCAATTTTTGAAGAGCGTTTAAAACATCAAATGGGTTAAAACATCTCATTTTAACCCATTTGATGAAATTTTGATAAAATTATAAATTTTACACATCTGGAAATATATTTCCGATTGTTAAAAAATTGTTAATTATTTTTTCCATTCATTATCAACCATCCTCCAAATATTCAATGGATTAGATTCTTGCAATTCTTCTGGCAAAAGGCTATCTGGGAAGCTTTGATAACTAGCAGGACGAACAAAACGTTTGATAGCGTCTGGTCCAACCGAAGTAAAACGAGCGTCAGTACAAGATGGAAAAGGCCCACCATGATGCATCGCAAAACAAACTTCAACACCTGTAGGAACACCATTAAAAATTAATCGACCACTGATGCTTCTAAGGGCTTCTACTAAGTCATCATTCGCTTGCAATTCTGCTTCAGTAGCCATGAATGTAGCTGTAAGCTGACCTTCCAAATGTTGTATTACGGCTGTTAATTGTGCTATATCTTTACATTTTACCACTAAAGAAAAAGGGCCAAATACTTCTTGATGTAAAGTCGGATTTGCTAAAAATACCTCAGCATCAACCGAGGCAACAGTAGCCAACCCTTGAATACTATCCGTTTTCTCAACAAGTGATTCTGCTTCTGTTTTTACGTCCTCTTGTGCTAATGCTACCGTTTTCTTGCCTTCATAGTTTTGGTAAATACCTGCATTAAGCATCTTTGAAGGAACCACTTTCTCTATTTCAGTAGCAAGTACGCTGATGAAATGCTGTAAATCTGCATTATCAACACCTAAAATCAACCCAGGGTTAGTACAAAACTGACCCACACCCAAGGTGATAGAGCCTGCATACTCTTTCGCAATACTTTCAGCACTTTCAGCCATCTTTTCAGGCATCAATACCACTGGATTGATACTTCCCATTTCTGAAAATACAGGAATAGGTTCTGGACGCTGATTCGCCATATCAAACAAGGCTTTTCCACCAGCAAAAGAACCTGTAAAACCAACCGCTTTAGTTACTGGGTGCATTACTAGGGCTTTCCCGACTTCAAAACCGTTGCCTCCATCTACATGGGCAAAAGTACCTTTAGGCATTCCTGTGCGTTCTGCTGCACGTAATACCGCATCTGCTACCATAGTAGAAGTACGAGCATGTGCTGGATGACCTTTTAAGACTACTGGACAACCAGCAGCCAAAGCTGAAGCAGTATCACCACCAGCGGTTGAATAAGCATAAGGGAAATTGCTAGCACCAAAAACCACTACTGTTCCAAGAGGCACAGACATTTTTCGAAGGTCAACTTTGGGTAATGGCTTGCGGTCTGGTTGAGCGGTATCTATACGTGCTTCTACCCAAGAACCTTCCTCTAATAAATCAGCAAACATTCTTAACTGAAAAATTGTACGTCCACGTTCACCCAACAAACGGGCTTCTGGAAGATTGGTCTCTTCCATCGTAGTATGAATGAGCTCCAAGCCCAACGCTTCAATTTCCTCGGCAATTGTTCTTAAAAATACAGCTTTTTGTTTTCCAGAAACCTTACGGTATTGTTTAAACGCTTCAGCAGATTGAAGCATGATTTCATTAATATTATCCATTTTTTTTGATTTCAGCGATTTATAATGAGGCTGTTTATGTGTATATTATATAAAGTAAATAAAGGAAGAAATTACCTATTGAACAAAAACTAAAAATCAATAAACTATTATTTTACAAACTTATAAAGATAGGGTGCTTTGTGTGCTGCCCCTGTAAATTTCTTTTCGATACGCTCTAAGATACCCATTGTCAATATTTTACGTTGAAAGTTATCTCTCCTTAAAGGCTTATCCAGAATAGTCTCGTATAAAATCTGGAGCTCTTTCATGGTAAACGTTTCAGGCAACAAATTAAGTCCAACTAATTTATCATCAAGCATAAACCTCAACGTTTCTAACGCTTTCTGAATAATTTCTGCATGATCAAAAGCTAAGTTAGGTAATTGGTGGATATCATGCCATTCGCAAGCTTCATCATAGATACCTATTTTGGTATTTACCTTCGAAAAATCAACCAAGGCATAATAACCTATTGAAATAAAGCGTTCAAAAACCCAACTATCTTCAGGTATTTGGATACTATTCGCCATTAATACCTTCTTGAGTGTTTCACCAGTAGAACGATTGGCTTTGCCAAAAACATAAAATTGTTCCAGATAAATATCTCTTAGCCCTGTTCTTTCTTCTAATATCCTTTGTGCGGCGGCTTCAATATCTTCCTTTTTCAATACATACCCCCCTGGCAACGACCATAATTCTAATTGTTTTACCTTCGGTAATAATACCTTTAATTGCTCTCCATGAAATCCAAATATCACACAGTCAATGGATAATTGTTGAATGTATTTGCTCTCGTCAATCACTATTTTATCGGATTCCATACTTGTCTTATTCTGATACTAATTTCCACAAAAATAATACAAAAACTTGGCGGATTCAAGAAAATGAATTATCATTGTTCCATAATGAAACAATGATAATACTTAATCAATGAAATATTTAATTTTTTAATTATTTATTCTTTCGTTTACCTACCATTTACTTTGTTTTCAGCCATTTAATTTTATTATCTAATTCAAAACAATCAGTCAAAATGAACAAAAAACACTACCAGTTTCCCCCTTTAATAAATACCCTCATGTTGATATTGGGTATTTTTTTATTGGGTTCTAAGGTACTTATTGGACAAACAAATGCGCCCAGAGTATTGGTCTTTAGCAAAACGGCTAGTTTCCGTCATGCTTCTATTGAAGTAGGACAAGCTGCCTTTCAAAAAATGGCTAAGGAAAAGGGATTTGTTGTGGACTTAACAGAAGATGCTACCGCTTTTAATACCGAGAACCTTAAACGCTACCGCGCTGTCGTTTTTTTAAGTACTACGGGGGATGTATTGAACCCTGAACAACAAGTAGAGTTTGAACGCTATATCCAAGCTGGCGGTGGCTACTTGGGTATCCATGCGGCAACAGATACAGAATACGACTGGCCTTGGTATGGTCGTTTGGCAGGTGCATTTTTCTTAGACCATCCAAGTACTCCAAGCAATGTGCAAAAAGGTAAATTTTATGTGACGATGAAAAACCATTGGGGAACAAAGATGTTGCCTGACGAGTTTGAGCGTGAAGATGAGTTTTATAGTTTTCAGAAAATTGACCCAACCATTAATGTGTTGGTAAAAATCGATGAGAAAACATATCAAGGAGGTAAAAATGGCGACAATCACCCAATCAGTTGGTATCATGAGTTTGATGGTGGTCGTTCATTTTATACAGCAATGGGACATACAGACCAAACTTATAGCGAGCCTCTTTTCTTGGCACACCTTTGGGCTGGCTTAAATTATGTAATGGGTGGCGATGCTCCAAAACCGTTGGATTACACAAAAGCTCGTCCAGAAGAAAACCGTTTTTCTAAAGTAGTGTTAGAAGAAAAATTGAGCGAGCCAATGGAATTAAGCGTCTTGAATGACGGACGTATTTTATTTATCGAGCGTCGCGGAGATGTGCGTTTGTATAATACTAAAACGAAACAATTGAAAACGATTGCGTCGATTCCTGTAAGTACAAAATATAAAGATAAAGAAGGCAAAATTTCTGAAGCAGAAGATGGTTTATTAGGCTTGAGCAAAGACCCTAATTTTGCACAAAACCACTGGATTTATTTGTATTACTCACCCCTTGGTGATGATGCCAAAAATATCTTGACTCGCTACGAATTGCGTGGAGATGAATTGGTTTTATCTTCTAAAAAAGTGCTTTTAGAGATTCCTACACAAAGAGAACAATGTTGTCACACGGGTGGCTCTATTGCTTGGGATAAGGCGGGTAATTTATTCCTTTCAACAGGCGATAATACTAATCCACATGGTTCTAGTGGTTATAGCCCAAGTGACGAACGCCCAGACCGTAGTCCTTGGGATGCTCAAAAATCTTCGGCTAACACCAATGATTTAAGAGGTAAAATCATTAGAATTAAGCCTACTGCTGATGGTTCTTATACTATTCCAGATGGGAACTTATTTGCAAAAGGTACACCCAATACTCGTCCTGAAATTTATACAATGGGACATCGTAATCCATTCCGTATTTCGGTAGATCAAAAAAATGGCAACTTATATTGGGGAGAAGTTGGGCCAGATGCCAACAAACCAGCTGCTGACCGTGGCCCGGCAGGACATGACGAAGTAGGACAAGCACGCAAAGCTGGCAATTATGGTTGGCCACATTTTGTAGGTGATAACAAGGCTTACAATAAATTTGATTTTGTTAATAATAAATCATTAGAATTGTGGGATGCTAATGCACCAACGAATACTTCGCCAAACAACACAGGCTTGAAAGTATTACCTCCAGCACAAAAAGCATTTATATGGTATCCTTATGCAGAATCTCCAGAATTCCCATTAGTGGGTAGTGGCGGTAGAAACGCCATGGCTGGTCCAGTATTTTATAGTGAAGCTTTCAAAAATGCTAATCATGCTTTTCCGAAATATTATGATGGAAAATTATTGATTTACGAATGGATGCGTGGTTGGATTATGGCCGTTACTTTAGATAAAGAGGGTAATTATGTTTCAATGGAACGCTTTATGCCAAGCTATAAATTCAGTAATCCGATGGATATGGAATTTGCCGAAAATGGCGATTTATATATGTTGGAATACGGCTCAGGTTGGTTCACGGCGAATGATGACGCCCGTTTGATTCGCATAGAATATAATGGAGGGAATCGTAAGCCAATTGTACAGATTGCGGCAGATAAAATGGGTGGTGCTATTCCTTTTAAAGTAGCACTTAGTTCAAAAGGTACAGTAGATGCTGATGGAGATGTGCTGAAATATTCTTGGAAAATCACAGACAAGAAAGGGTTTATCAAAGTAATCAATACGCCTGATGCTTCATTGACATTAACCAAGGCTGGGGTTTATAAAGCAACACTTACGGTGTCGGATGGCAAAGGAGAAAGCAATAGTCAATCGATGGAATTGACGGCAGGAAATGAACCACCAGCATTGGCTTTTGATTTACCAAAAAGTAATAAAACTTTTTACTTCGCCAATAAACCATTCAATTATGAAGTAAAAGTAAGTGATAGAGAAGATGGAAGTTTAGCAGATGGAAAAATCAAACCAGACCAAGTAGCCGTGAGTATTGATTATTTGGCAGAGGGTTTTGATAAAATTGCTATCGCGCAAGGACACCGTTCGGCAGATGCTTCGGCAAGTTTTGCATCAGGCAAAAAATTGATGGAAGCTAGCGACTGTAAGGCTTGCCACAGTATTGATAAAAAATCAGTAGGACCGATGTACAAAGATGTTGCGGCTAAATACAAAAACGATGGCGGTGCATTAGAAAGACTAACTAAGAAAGTGATTTCGGGCGGAAGCGGCGTTTGGGGCGAAGTACCAATGAGTGGTCACCCACAACTTTCAGCAGCAGATGCAGCAGATATGGTAAAATATATCTTGAGCCTCTCACAAGAAAAAACCAAAGCAAGTACTTTGCCTGTAAAAGGAGCTTATACGGCTAAATTACCTGCTAACGACAAAGGACAAGGTGTATATATTTTGCGTGCTTCTTATGAAGACCAAGGTTCGAAAGGAATTCCTTCATTAGCATCTGAAAAAACATTTACACTTCGTAATGCGAAAATGAGTCCGCATAGATTTGATAAATACGAAGCTGTTTCAAAAATGTCATTCGGTGGAAACGAGTTAATCATTCCTTCTAAGTCTGGTTCATATGTTACGCTTACTCAGATAGATTTAGCAGAAATTAAGCAAATATCTTTCTCGGCAGTTACGCCAAAACCACAGTTGAATGCCCAAGGAGGAGTTATCGAAATACGCATTGATTCACCAACAGGTAAAGTAATAGGGGCATCTCCTTTCCTTGCTCCTTCAGAAGAAATGAGCTTTGCCGGCAAACCAGTTGCCATCAACATTACTCCAACCGAAGGAACACATGATTTGTATGTCGTCTTCCAAAACCCAAAAGCAGAAGGCTCACTGATGGTTGTGATGGGTGTTGAGTTTAAAACAGAAATAGGTGATGCTGCTCCTGCAACAGTTACTCCTACTGAAACTAAAACAGATTATAACAGTTATGCGGGCAAGTATAAAATGACAGGCCTACCGTTTGAGTTTATTTCAATTACGGTAAAAGACGGCAAGTTAATCATTGATGCTGGTGGAAATGTAGGAGAATTAACGCCAACTGACACACCAGATAAATTTGATGCTGGTGGAAAAGGAACTGTTAGCTTCGTTAAAGATGATACTGGAAATGTTTCAAAAATGAAATTAGAAGCAATGGGAATGGCTTTTGATGGTAAAAAAGAATAAGTATTAAAATAGAAGGGCAACAGGGTAAAAACTTTGTTGCCCTTTTTTCAAACCTTTAAAACAAATGAAAAATAACATAGAAAATCTGGAACAAAATCATTCAAGCCGTCGCCAATTTATGGCTCAGATGGGACTTTTGACAGCAGCGAGTTTTCTTCCAGAAACCATATTTGCATCAGCAAAACCACATTTTGAAATCTCTTTAGCGGAGTTTTCATTAGCAGGGTCATTATTCAGTGGTAAACTAAAAAACATGGATTTTCCTGCGAAAGCTAAAAACGATTTTGGTATTAATGCAGTAGAATATGTTTCGATGTTCTGGGCCGATAAAGCCAAAGACCAAGCTTATTTGAACGAACTGAAACAAAGGACTGCTGATTTGGGTGTTCGAAATGTATTGATTATGGTAGATTCAGAAGGTGATTTAGGAGCGAGTGACGCATCGGCTCGTCAGAAAGCCATTGAAAATCATTATAAATGGGTGGATGCTGCTAAATTTTTAGGCTGTCATTCAATCCGTGTAAACATGGATGGTGACGGAACGCCCGAAGAAATCATGAAAGCAGGTGTAGATGGCTATGGTAAATTGGTAGAATACGGACAAAAAGCAGGTATTGGCGTAATTATCGAAAACCATATTACCATTTCAACTAATCCTGATTGGCTGGTAAGTTTACTCAAACAAGTAAATAATCCTTTTGCGGGTTGTTTACCTGATTTTGGCAATTTCATTCAAAGAGAAAAGCCTAAAGCCATGACAATGGAGGGATTCAGAGATGCCAAAGTAATTCATGAATATGATAAATACGATGGTGTAAAAAAACTGATGCCTTTTGCCAAAGGGGTTAGTGCTAAAACGCATTTATTTGATGATAATGGCAACTGTACCGATACAGATTTTGCCAAAATGATGCCGATTGTCAACAAGGGTTTGAGTAAAAACTTCAAAGGCTTTGTAGGGATAGAATACGAAGGAGGCTTTATGAAAATGATGGGTGCCAAAGAAAATTACTTGGACGAAGACGCGGGTATCAGAGCTACGAAGGCTTTGTTGGAAAAATATAGAATGTAGGGTTAATCTATTGAGTATAAAATTAAATTTACTGTAAAATCACTGATGGCATGACTTGGAGTCATGCCATCAGGATTACCATACCATCTCTCAATCTTTCCCTCTTTAACGGAAAAAATCTTCTCTCTGAAAGCTCAATGCCTATTGCTGACTATCTTTGTCAGAAACAAACCTTTTGCCATTCATGCAGACACTCCAACAACTATACTCAGGAGAACTATTAGGAACAACCCGTTTAAAATTATCTTGTGGATTAAAGACCTTTCCAAAGGAGATTTATACTTTAGCTGATACCTTAGAAATTTTAGATTTATCAGGCAATGAGCTTTCATCTCTACCAGATGATTTTGGAATCCTGAAAAAACTAAAAATAGCCTTCTTTTCAGATAATTTTTTCACTGAATTTCCATCGGTATTAGCTAAATGTCTTGCATTAGAAATGATTGGTTTTAAGGCTAATATCATCAAAACAATTCCCGAAAATGCCATTCCTATCAATACTCGTTGGTTAATTTTGACGAATAATGCTATTGAAAGTATTCCTGCTTCTATTGGCAAATGTACTCGTATGCAAAAGTTGATGTTGGCGGGTAATAATTTAAAAGCCTTGCCACTGGAATTAGCAAGCTGTAAAAACCTGGAATTATTCCGCATCTCGGCCAATCAAATTGAGCAGTTTCCAACAGAATTATTAACGTTCCCTCGCCTTTCATGGCTAGCTTTTGCAGGAAATCCTTTTTCCGAAAATACTGAAGAACAAGTAGCACTAGAAGAGTTTTCTTGGGATGAACTAACCATTAAAGAGCAATTGGGCGAAGGGGCTTCCGGCATTATTGCCAAAGCTGTTTGGGAAACTCATCATAAAGAAGTTGCCGTAAAAGTATATAAAGGAGAAGTAACCAGCGACGGCCTACCAACTGACGAAATGAATGCTTGTATTTCAGCAGGTACGCATCCAAACTTAGTAACGGTACTGGGTAAAATTAAAAACCATCCAACCAATAAACATGGTTTATTGATGGAGCTGATTCCACCAACTTTTAGAAACCTTGGCGGTCCACCTAGTTTTGAGACTTGTACGAGAGATACTTATCCTGCTGGCACCGTCTTTACCTTAGCAGAAATCATTAAAATTTCTTCCGCTATTGCTAGCGTTGGCGAACATTTGCATGCCTTAGGTGTTTCGCATGGTGACTTATATGCTCATAATACATTGGTAGATGAAAATGCGAATACCCTGTTTGGTGACTTCGGGGCGGGTAGTACTTACCATGTGCATTCTAGTAAAGCTCCTGCTATCCAGCGTTTAGAAGTAAGGGCTTTTGCTTGTTTACTAGATGATTTACTAAGGTATGTCGCAGAAGCCGATACACAACATCCTTCTATTGGTCAATTAAAAGCCTTGGTTCAAAACTGTATGAACGAAGTAGTGTTGGAACGTCCAAGCTTTGTACAGATTTATGAAAAGATTACAGGCTTAAATGCATAATATTTTCTCTATACGATAATATTGCTTCTATTTTTAGTGTATTCTATCTAAAAATAGAAGTAATATTCTTTTAATACTCCTAGCTGGTCGCTCAAAGCTGACAGCTAATAAACCTTTCATCATCAACATTCATGAAACAAACAATTACATTTATTTTATTATTTTTAAATCTAAACCTATTTGCACAAAAGGTTGAAGGAACCATTACAGATTCCAACAAAAATCCCATTGAAGGCAGTTTTATTCTGAACAGACGTATTGACAAACACTCACATTCCAATAAATTGGGGTATTTTATACTAGAAAAAGTTAGTCAAGGTGATACGTTGGAAATCTCGTGCATGGGTTTTAAAACACAGAAAATTGTGTTTACACCAGCACAGCATTTTTTAAAAATTGTTTTACAAGAAAGTACTTTTCAGCTAAATGAAGTAACGATTAGTCCAGAAGTAAACGCCCAAAGCATCATCTCTAAAATAGATTTAAAAACTTATCCAGTCAATTCTTCTCAGGAAATTTTACGTAAAGTACCCGGACTATTCATCGGTCAGCATGCTGGCGGTGGTAAGGCTGAACAATTATTTTTGCGTGGTTTTGATTTAGACCACGGCACAGACATTAATATTTCGGTAGACGGAATGCCTGTAAACATGGTTTCGCACGCACACGGACAAGGCTATGCCGATTTACACTTTCTGATTCCAGAGACCATTGAAAAAATAGACTATGGTAAAGGCCCATATTTTGCTAATAAAGGCAATTTAACAACGGCGGGGTATGTCGAATTTCAAACTAAGGAACGTATCAAGGAAAGTCAGGTTTCGACAAGTGCTGGCATGTTTAACACTTTCAGGACGATGGCTTTGGTCAATTTATTAGGTCAACAAGAAAAACAATCGGCTTATATCGCCAGTGAATATTTGTATTCTGATGGCCCTTTTATTTCGCCACAAAAATTCAATCGTTTGAATTTGATGGGGAAATATGCCCTTGAGTTGCCCAATCAGCATAAAATCAATTTCTCCGTAGCCTATTTTACCAGTAAATGGAATGCTTCTGGACAAGTACCACAACGAGCAATTGATGAAGGCTTGATTACTCGTTTCGGAGCTATTGACGATAAAGAAGGTGGTAATACCAGTCGAACAAATATCAATTTTCAGCATACAAAAAGGGTAGGTGAATCGCTTCTGTTTAAAAATACTGCTTATTACAGTCATTACAATTTTGAGCTGTATTCCAACTTTACTTTTTTCTTGAAAGACTCAGTCAATGGCGACCAAATCAAGCAAAAGGAATCCAGAGACATATTAGGATTTCAGTCAGAAATTCATCAATATTATACCCTTTCGGCGGGAAGTTTATCTTGGCAGTCGGGCGTAGGACTTCGGTATGATGCCGTGAACGACCTTGAGCTTTCGCATACGCTCAACCGTGTGACGATTCTGGAGAGATTAAAGTTTGGTAATGTAAAAGAAACCAATGCTTTCGGATTCACAGGCATAGAATATCACCGTGGCAATTGGTTGATTAATCCAGCTATCAGATTTGATTACTTCAATTTCAATTACCTCGACAAGCTTAATAACAACCAAGTGCAAGCCGTTTCAAAATTTATCGCTAGTCCAAAATTGAATATCATTTATAATCCAGACCATGATATTCAGCTATTCTTTAAAGCAGGTAAAGGCTTTCATTCAAATGATACTCGTGTAAGTAGTTTAGCAAGTACTAGTCAGACCGTATTACCAGCCGCTTATGGTAGTGATTTAGGTATAATTTGGAAACCACAGTCACGCTTAATCCTAAACATGGCTTTATGGATTTTGCACCTCGACCAAGAGTTTGTGTATGTAGGCGACGAAGCTGTGATTGAAGCCAGTGGAAAATCATTGCGAAAAGGGCTTGATTTAGGCATTCGCTATCAATTAAACAATTGGCTGTTTTTCAATGCCGACATGACGAATACTATCGCTAGAAGTATTGACGAACCCAAAGGGGCAAATTATATTCCCTTAGCTCCCGATTTTACCCTAACAGGCGGATTAAGCATTACTCACCCTTCTGGGTTTTCTGGTGGACTACGCGTTAGACATTTAGGCAATCGTGCAGCCAACGAAGATTATTCTATCGTTGCCAAAGGCTATACCGTTACAGATTGTAATATGAATTATAAAATCAAGAAGGTAAACTTTGGTTTAATAGCAGAAAATCTTTTGAATGTAAAATGGAATGAAACACAGTTTGCTACAGAATCAAGATTGAAAAACGAAAGTGAGCCAATTACAGAAATTCACTTTACCCCAGGTTTTCCTTTCTTTTTAAAAGGTACAATAGGTATTAGCTTTTAGTTGAAACCAACAAAAAAATGCCCCAGCTCTTTATTGAACTGAGGCATTTTTTGTTTTCAAACCATTACTTATTTTAGACTTTTAGCAGATACAAAATCTATCCATTCTAAACTAAACAAGTCCTTGTTTGGTGTTTCGTTTTTGATAAACACAAAATACAAATCATGTTTTCCTGCAATTGCTTGAATCGCCGTACTCTGTTCTGTATAAGTATTCCAGTTCCCTGTTGGTGCATACATCAAAGTACTAATAATTTCACCTGTTGGTGAATCAGCATGTACTTCTATTTTTGCTCCTTTGTCTTTTGAAGAATAGCGATAAGTAAGTTGCTCTATATTCTTTAAGTCTATATTTTTCAACACAAAGTACGAGCCGTTATGGATATTACCCAAACGTTTCCCTTGTCTGCCAATATTATTAAGCACATCTGCTTCGCTACCAAATACTTTTGTAGGACGTAACACTAATACGTCGGTCTTACTAAGTGCTAACAACGCTTTTGTTTTGCCTTGTGGTGCTACCAATGAGCCTTTATCTGTATAAGAAGCCGTCAATACATAGCGTCCTTCTTGTTCTTTTCCAACGTGTTCTTTCAACGTAATATTACCTTGTTGTGGTATTCTGTTTTCTACAGGTACATTGCCTAATGATAGGATGTATTTTACCATTTCGGTAGTTTCCTCACGCGACAGTTGTGGATGGGCGCTCATCTCACGTTCATCCCAAACACCACCACCACCAATGATGATTTTATTGGCAAGCTTCGCAATCGCTGTTTTATCATCTCTATATCGCTTGGCAACTTCAGTAAACGATGGCCCAACCGATTTTGCATTTACCTGATGACAAGCCTTACAGTCTGACCCCGCAATTAATGATTTGCCCAAACTAAAGGTTGAGGTTAATTGCTGATGTCCCATCAATGGCTCTCTGCTCACTTTAGGAATATAGTTGAGGATAACCTTCACTTTCTTAGGGTCAATTATTTTATCCTCCTTGTCTTTCACACTTACGGCATACTTCAAGGTAGTTTGCGAAGCCTTGAAGAATGTACTATTATCAGTCGTAGCAATGGCAACTTCAGGAACTGTGTTTCCTACTTTTATTTTTAAAGTATCACTATTGCTTGCTCCTAATTGGTCTTTCACCGTTAATACTACATTATAAATACCATTTTTACTGAAAGTATAAGTAGGATTCACTTCTGTTGATACAGCTTTGCCTTCAAATTTCCATTGGTATGTCAATTGGTCTCCTTTGTCAAAATCATGGCTTTTATCTCCTTTGAAAGCGACTTTTAATGGAGCCAGCCCAATCGTATCTACTGCAATGGCTTCTGCTACAGGGGCACGGTTTCCGCTATTGAAATCTATTTTCACCAAACGAGCATCTTCATTATCAATACCATAAACTGAGCCATATTCAAGCAAATAAACACTTCCATCAGGCCCTATTTCCATATCTACTGGACGACGAAAATCCCCTGTTGTTGGCATAAATGCCTCCATGGATTGATAATTCTGTTGCTCGTCTAAACGTACCGCATAAATCCAGTTACGCATCCAGTCATATACAAATAGTGCTTTATCATAATAAGCAGGTAATTTTGTTGGATTAGCGATTGAAGGGTCAAAATGATATACTGGCCCACCCATCGCACATCTACCTCCCACGCCTAACGCTGGAAATTCCGCCGATTGGTTATAAGGATACCAAATCATTGCCTTTTGTGCTGGAGGCAAGTTTTTAATTCCTGTATTATAAGGAGAAGTATTTTCAGGAGCTTTTGGATCAAAAAGAGACCCTATTTTTTTCGTAGCAAAATCATATTGAAAATATGGTTTATTGTCGCCTACAAAATATGGCCACCCATAATTTCCTGCTTTTTTCGCTTGGTTGAATTCATCGTAGCCACGTGGCCCTTGTACACCATCTGTTCCAGCATCAGGGCCAATTTCACCCCAATAAAGATATGATGTTGCTGGGTCAACCGAAATACGGTAAGGGTTACGACAACCCATTACATAAATTTCTGGACGAGTACCTGCTGTTCCTTTAGGAAACAAATTTCCTTCTGGAATGGTATAAGAACCATCTGTTTCTACATGAATACGAAGAATTTTACCTCGTAAATCATTAGGGTTACCTGCCGAACGTTGTGCATCAAAAATAGGTCTTCCTTCTCTTGAGTCTATCGGTGCATGACCATTCGATTCAAAAGGTACGGTATTGTCACCTGTTGAGATAAACAAGTTCCCATGTGCATCCCAAGCCATTGAACCTCCTGTATGGGCACTTACTTCTAAGTCTATAGGAAATTCAATAATCGCCTTTTCACTTTCAATATCAAGCGAACTATCATCATTTACTTTGAATCTTGCTATTCTCTGTTTAGTTTGTTCTTTGTCTTGTACGGTATAAAAAAAGTACAAATAATGATTCTGACTAAAGTGAGGGTCTATGGTCATCCCCAACAAACCATTTAAGTACTTATCAACCGCTTTGGCAGGAAAGTCATAAAGTAATCTAGTCTTTTTCTGAACAGGGTCGTATACATAAAATTTACCAGCCCTTTCTACGAAGAATACACGACCATCTGGGGCAACAGCCAATTCCATAGGTTCGTTAAGGTCATTAGAAAGTACGCTTTTTTTAAAGCGATTTTCTTCAGGTCGGTTTAAGGTATCTGCCCACACATTAGCCTTTGAGGCCGTAACATGTGTGTTCATAGATTCATGGGTAAGAGAGCTTAAACCTAGGAATGCTCCTAAATACAAACTGTATTTTGCGATAGAATGAAACATTGAGAGTATATTAAACTTAAATAATAGAGATAAATAAAAGTACAGTATACCAAATTTAAGTAAGTATGTTGTATTTTTTCAAGACTTGATTTGAATAATACAAAATTATTAGGCAGGATAGAAATATCAGTCTTGTTTTTCGTCAAAAATAGGGGACATATTGGTAATACCAATTTTGTTATTTCATGCGCTTTTACATTACTAAGAGGTGTCTTTTTTTTAAATATACCCTTGTATAATAGAAATTTATTTAGAATAGGCTTATTACAAACATTACTGAGTATATTTTTAGGGAATATGTATTTTTCTCCGAAGAAGACATTACAAGCATATTCCTCTTAAATTAGGCTTATAAATACAAACAGAACACAAAAACGAAAGCATTACCTTTAAAGGATTATCCAACATAAAATTTTATAAAAATGATTAAACGATTTTATTACTGCTTATTTTTTATCACAATCAACCTCGTTTCGCTTGCACAATCAAGTGAGCATCCTGTTGATTTGGTGAATACATTGATGGGCACAGCTTCAAAACCAAGTTTATCTGCTGGCAATACGTATCCTGCCATTGCCCTTCCTTGGGGAATGAATTTCTGGATGCCACAAACTGGTAAAATGGGCGATGGTTGGGCATATACTTATGACGCTGACAAAATAAGAGGTTTTAAACAGACACATCAGCCAAGTCCATGGATTAATGACTACGGACAATTTGTAATTATGCCAACTACGGGCAAGCGCGTCTTCAAAGAAGATGACCGTGCAAGCTGGTTTTCGCATAAAGCAGAGGTTGCGAAGCCTCATTATTACAGTGTTTACTTAGCTGACCATGACATAACAACCGAAATTACGCCCACAGAAAGAGCAGCCGTACTTCGTTTTACATTCCCCCAAACCGACAAAGCACATATCATAATAGATGCTTTAGATAAAGGCTCATACATCAAAATCATTCCAAGCGAAAGAAAAATCATTGGCTATACTACCAAAAACAGTGGGGGTGTTCCTGAGAATTTCAAGAATTACTTTGTGATTGTGTTCGATAAAGCTTTTGCTAGTACAAGTACTTGGAACGGTAAAGAATTGGTTGATAATACGTTAGAAATCAAAGAAAGCCATACAGGAGCGGTAATTGATTTTGCTACCGAGAAAGGCGAGAAAGTTCAGGCAAAAGTAGCTTCTTCTTTCATAAGTTTCCAACAAGCAGAAATCAATTTAAAAGAAGTAGGAAAAGACAATTTTGAACAAGTAAAAAGCAAAGGGGAGAAAATCTGGAATAACTCACTGAACAGACTAAAAGTAGAAGGCGGTACAGACCAACAAACACGTACTTTTTATTCATGCTTATACCGCACAATGTTGTTCCCAAGAAAATTCTATGAACTAGATGCTCAAGGGAAAGTAGTTCATTATAGCCCCTACAATGGAAAGACATTGCCAGGCTATATGTTTACTGACAATGGATTTTGGGATACTTTTAGAGCCGTTTTTCCTTTCTTCAATTTGATGTTTCCTTCGTTGAATGCACAAATTATGGAAGGCTTGGCAAATACTTATGACGAAAGTGGTTTCTTACCTGAGTGGGCTAGTCCGGGGCATCGTGATTGTATGGTAGGTTCTAACTCTGCTTCTATCATTGCCGATGCGTACTTGAAAGGTGGTCGAGGTTTTGATATTAATAAATTGTATGAAGCCTTATTGAAAAATAGTGAAAACGAAGGCCCGATAAGTTCCGTTGGGCGATTGGGCGTAAAGTATTACAACCAATTAGGCTATGTACCCTATGATGTAAAAATCAATGAAAATGCAGCCAGAACGTTGGAATATGCCTATGATGATTTCTGTATTTATCAATTAGCAAAAGCCTTGAAACGTCCACAAGCTGAAATAGACCGCTTTGCAAAACGTTCACAGAATTATAGAAACTTATTCGACCCTAGTACAAAATTGATGCGAGGTAAAAATCAGGATGGTACTTTCCAAAGTCCATTCAATCCTTTTAAATGGGGCGATGCCTTTACGGAAGGAAATAGTTGGCATTATACATGGAGTGTTTTCCATGACATCAATGGTCTTTCAAATTTAATGGGGGGTAGTAAAGGGTTTAGTAAAATGTTAGATTCTGTCTTTGTGGTTCCTCCTGTTTTTGATGATTCATATTATGGTTTTGTCATTCATGAAATCCGTGAAATGCAAATTATGAATATGGGAAATTATGCGCATGGAAACCAGCCTATTCAACACATGATATACTTGTATAATTATGCAGGACAACCATGGAAGACTCAATATTGGATTAGAGAAGTAATGAATAAAATGTATCAGCCTACGCCTGATGGTTACTGTGGTGACGAAGATAATGGACAAACTTCTGCTTGGTACGTATTTTCTTCTTTAGGTTTTTATCCTGTGGCTCCTGCTACAGATCAATATGTTTTAGGTACTCCACTATTCAAAAAGGTAACCTTATCACTTGAAAATGGCAAGAAAATCACGATAAATGCTCCTGAAAACAATACACAAAACAAGTATATACAAACCCTGAAATTTAACGGGTTACTCTATACTAAAAATTGGTTGAGTCATCAAAAATTAATGCAGGGCGCTACGATTGATTTTAAAATGTCTGCTTCTCCTAACAAAGCACGAGGCACAAATGCAGTAGATTTCCCTTATTCTTTTTCTAAATAATTATCAAAATCCCCTAAACAATTAACATTTGTTTGGGGGATTTTTTTTAGAAATACTTAATTGTCAAATCTATTAGTTTCTGCTTAAAATCGGTATAAGGAGGCATCAGTAAATCTAACGCAATAAAAGGCGACCATTGTTTCATAATCGCCCTTTGGTTAGAAAATGCTAAGAAACCATAATGCCCATGCCCCTTTCCAATCCCACTGTTATTAGACCCTCCAAAAGGTAATTCGTTATTAAAAAAGTGTAATGTATTGTGATTAATTACCGTTCCTCCTGCCCTTGTCTGGTTAATGATGCTGTTTACTGAGACTTTATTATTACTAAAAATATACAAAGCCAAAGGCTTTTCGTGTTGACGAATATGCTGAATAGCTTCGTCTAGTTCCTTAAAAGTAATTAAAGGCAGGATTGGTCCAAAAATCTCTTCTTGCATCACCTTGCTATCTTTACTGACGTTCGATAGCAGTGTTGGAGCGATAAACTCTTGGCTTTCGTCTGTTTCTCCGCCCATTTCTATCACTGCTCCCGTTATCTTAGCCTCTTCTATATAACTCTTCAAACGATTGAAATGTCCTTTATTTACAATCCGATTATAATCTTTAGACTCCTGAGGGTTTTCCCCATAAAAAGCCAAGACTTGCTCTTTGAATAGTTTTATAAAATCATCTTTTACGCTTTCTTGAATGTATAAATAATCTGGAGCGATGCATACTTGCCCATTATTCAAGTATTTTGCCCACGCTATTCTGCTAGCAGCTTTGGACAAATCAGCAGATTCCTCTACAATGACAGGCGTTTTACCTCCTAATTCTAACGTAACAGAACATAGATTTTCAGCTGCTGCTTTCATGACTTTTTTGCCTAAAGCAGGACTTCCCGTAAAGAAAATATGATTGAAGGGCAATGCAGTGATGTATTCAGCAACGTCAGCATTCCCTTCAAATATTGCTACTTCGTTTTCAGGGAATACTTCTGCTATCATTTTTTTCATTAAAGCCGCCGAGTGAGGAGTATGCTCAGAGGGCTTTATGATGACGCAATTTCCAGCAGAAACGGCAGAAACTAAGGGGCCAAACGTTAAATTAAACGGAAAATTCCAAGGAGAAACGATTAGTACAACTCCTTTGGGTTCGTAGTGAATATAAGAAGAAGTTCCTAACAGGGAGATTGGGCTTGGCACAGCCTTAGGCTTCATCCAATGTTTAAGATGTCTGGTTGCGTGATTCAGTTCGTTAATAACTGTATATATTTCTGTTAAATCTACTTCAGCGGGTGCTTTTTTGAAATCATTAAACATTGCTTTTTGAATCTCTGTTCGATATTGAAGAATCGTTTTAAGCAATTTTTTTAATTTAGTTTTTCTTTCTAATGCATTTGTATGGCCAATATTATATTGGTTCTCTAGTTGCTTACTAAAAATAGCATCAATTGCATCAGTCCATTCCTTATTATCCATCATCAATAAATGATTAGCAAACACCAAAAAAATTAGATTAAATTAGAATTATCCTTAAGTTAGGATAAATAATAAGGATTTATTCTAAACATATCGCACATCGAAGATGAGAGAGTCATCCATGTTGCTACTAAAAAAAGTATAAACTAAAATTGTTTATTGTAAAATAGCAATTTTATGTCAATATATTTATATTTAAATTTTCCATAAATGTGGATAGCAGTATTCTTTATGTGAGTGCAAAATTTCTATTGTACAAAGTCCACCTTTAATATGGTTTAGGTTGTTTAAAAGCATAAAAACATTTGTTTGGCAAGGTAATTGATTGTAACTTTAAGAGAGTATATAAAAAAAATAATATTTTTAATATTAATCTCCTGCTGCATCTTTTTTTATAATATTTATTTTATACTATTGATTTCAATTTGATTACTATTGTATAAAAAAGTAATACAAAAAGGCTTTTCATTGCATCCCTTAATGGAAGTGTTTCTTAAGTAATCATAATTTTATTATTTCCACAATAGCCCTGAAAAATTCAATAACTAAAAATAATGAACAACAGTAAATTGAAACTTCTAATAGTTGATGATGAAGCAAGTACTAGAAAAGTATTAGAACACTTCTTGAACAAAGAGTTTGATGTAACAGTTAAAAATGATGGGATGGAAGGCATGAATTGGTTAGATGCAGGAAACGATACAGACTTTATTATTGCTGATCTTAACATGCCAAACTTGGATGGTAAGGAGTTTGTAAAAGTAGTACGTGCAAGTAATTTATTCAGTAATCTACCAATCATTATTCTGTCAGGTACTGACGAAAGTAAAGAAAGAATAGAATGCTTGAACTTAGGAGCCGACGATTTTATGCTAAAACCGTTTAATCCAATGGAAGTACATGCCAAAATAAAAGCTATTTTACGCAGAGTAAAATAGACAACGCCATTAACCATTTATTTTATAACACATATTAAGAGGTTTACTCATTATTTGTTACCTTAAAGCTTATGAGGTCGAAGTTTATCGTGTATGTCTTGAGATAGAATTATTAAAATCACTAAAATATGAGTAGTATCCCACAGACTATATCATCACCAAAGGATGATTTTCCTATTAAAGTAATTTTGGTTGAAAATGAAGATTTTGTAGTGGTCAATTTTTTGAAAAAATTTGGACAAAAACTTCACATAAAGGTTATTAGTAACTTAGACGAATGTCTGGAGTTTGTAAAGAATACGTATCCACCTGATGCTATTATTATTGCTAGAAATCTAGGTGGAATCAAATTTTTAGAAACAATCAGAAAAGATAACTGGACAAAGAATTTGCCTGTTATCCTTACCAGCGACCATGTAACGCCTGGGCTGATTAAAGAAATTATTGAGAAAAAAGGAGATGATATCTATCCTAAAGATTTTAGCTCTGGCGATTTAATTACTCGATTAGAATACTTCATCAAGCGTCGTCATTATGTTGCTAGTCAACAAACAAAATCAAATATTTTAGAGGTAAAAATTCCATTCTGGAAACGCTTTATTGATGTTTCTACTACTGGTTTTGCTTTATTGTTGCTGTCTCCACTGCTTATTATTATTTCTATTCTTATCAAATTAGATTCAAAAGGCCCTATCGTCTATAAATCTAAACGTGTGGGTGCTGGCTACAAGATTTTTGAAATTTATAAGTTCAGAACGATGCGTACAGATGCTGACCAGTTAATCAAAAACATGGAATCGTTGAATATGTACACAAAAGGAACAACAGAGGCCAAAACAGATGGGCTTTGTGATGAGTGTGCTTTAATTGGTTCTTGTCAGCAACGATTATACTTGGATGGTGAAGAAACTTGTGAAAAGGTTTACTTGAATAAGAAAAAAGAGAAGGTAGCTTTCATGAAATTTCAGAACGACCCAAGAATTACAAAATTAGGACGTTTCTTAAGAAATAGTAGTATCGATGAGCTACCACAATTGTTTAATATCTTCTTGGGAGATATGTCTCTGATTGGGAATAGACCTTTGCCACTATACGAAGCTGAAAAATTAACAACAGACGATTATATCGAACGTTTTGCTGGTCCTGGCGGACTTACTGGTCTTTGGCAAGTAACCAAAAGAGGAAAAGGCAAAAAAGATATGACCGAACAAGAAAGAATAGAATTGGATATTGAGTATGCTCGTAATTTTTCTTTCAAATATGATTTGAAAATCTTTTTTATGACATTCCCTGCCCTCTTACAATCTGAGAATGTATAGAAGCCCAACCCAGAAAAACTGCTCAGCCCTGCTGTATTAATTTAATTAATACCTCTCAAAATATTAAACTATGAAACTCATACTTGAACTATGTTTCTGGATTTGTATAGGGCTAGTAGCCTATACTTATGTTGGTTATGGTATAGTTGCTTGGATTTTTGTAAAAATCAGAAAAATATTCGGGTTTACTTTTAAAAAGTATAACGACCCTACCTTTCTTCCGGAAGTCACATTGGTTGTGCCTGCTTACAATGAAATGTCGTGCATCGAAGCCAAGGTTATCAATACATTTGGACTAGATTACCCTTCCGATAAATTTGAAGTTCTTTTTGTCACAGAAGGCTCAAATGATGGAACTTCAGAATACATAGCATCACTTCAATCAGAATATAGTAATTTAAGAATGATTGCAGGCGATACCCGTAGAGGTAAAATTGAAGCGATGAATATGGCGATGAAGACCATTACTACCCCTATTGTTATTTTTACAGATGCTAACACTACGCTCAACCACGCTGTTATTAAAAACATCGTAAGGCACTTCCAAGACCCAGTAGTCGGGGCAGTAGCGGGTGAAAAGCGTATTCAAACAGAAGGGTCAGAAGCTGCTGCTGGCGCTGGCGAAGGCTTATATTGGAAGTACGAATCTTTTCTGAAAAAATTAGATACTGAACTATACTCTGTTGTAGGAGCAGCAGGTGAATTATTTGCCGTAAGAACCAATCTATTTGAGCACGTTGAGAAAGATACGCTTCTGGATGATTTTATTATTTCTTTACGAATTGCCGCCAATGGTTTTAGGGTAATCTATGAACCAGATGCTTATGCTAGCGAACGTCCTTCGTTCTCTATTCAAGATGAAATGAAGCGGAAAATCAGGATTTCAGCAGGAGGTTTTCAGGCCATAGCCCGTTTGGGGTTTCTTTGGAATATCTTCCGTTATGGCTTACTTTCATTTCAATATGTTTCACACCGTGCTATGCGTTGGGCAGTGGCTCCATTTTGTCTTCCTCTTTTAGTATTAATCAATTTTATACTACTTATTACTGGTTCTGAATTATTAGATAATTTCATATATCATCTTTTGATGCTTGCTCAAATTGCTTTCTATATTTTAGCATTGCTTGGCTATTATCTTGAAAATAAGAAAATTAGGGTAAAAATACTTTTTGTACCCTTCTATTTTTCTTTCATGAATTATTGCGCCATCCGAGGGTATTTCAGGTATAAGAATGGATTAACGTCTGGTATCTGGGAGAAAGTCAAAAGAGCAGAATAATTGGTGCCTTTAAAAGAGTTGTTATTCCATAAATTGAAAAAACTATGATTAATTTTTCGTTACCAACATGGGTAGAGCAAATATTAAGCAAACCATTACTCATTAGTAAGTATTCCGCTAGTGAAGTTGAAGCGCTAAAGAAAAAATTATCTATATTTTCTAATGAAAATCCCATTGTCAGTGTAGTAATTCCTGCATGGAACGAAGAAGAGAGTATCCTGCATACCTTAATTTCCCTTGCCAATACTAATACAAAATATCCAGTTGAGTTAATCGTAATTGATAATAATTCAACCGATGGCACAGCCAATCTTTTAAATACAATTGGTGTAAAAAACTTTTTGGAGACGAAGCAAGGGGTAGGTCATGCCAGAACTTGTGGTTTGCACAAAGCAAAAGGCACTTATGTGTTGACCTGCGATAGTGATACATTATACCCAGCAGGTTGGATTACGGCCATGACTGATGCGCTAGTAAACGGACAAGACAAACCTGTTCCCGTATATTGCGTACATGGTAGTTATTCATTTCTTCCTTCTCCTTCTACCCCACGTTGGCAATATGCTTTCTATGAAATGCTGAGCAGTTTTGTGATTAAACAAAAAGAACGTACACAGCCTTTCCTGAATGTGTTAGGATATAATTCTGGCTTTATTAGACAAAAAGGTATCGACATAAACGGCTATGATATTGAAGTACAAAGAACTTTCAGAGGGGTTGCTTTTGATGATGCCGGTCATGCCACTGAAGACGGAATGATGGCATTACGCTTACAAGAAGCAGGAGGAAAAATTGAGGCGGTAGATAGCGATGATGCAAAAGTATGGACAAGTGATAGACGAATACAAATAGATGGTGGCTTAAAAAAGGCACTTATCTTTAGAATCAAAAAACATCTTTTCAAAAAATAACTCTTCTTATGTCTATTATTCAAACCATCAAATCAAATCCTGCCTTAAAGAAATTTGTGCATTGGTGTTTAATTCCAAAGTATCAGGCACGACCGCGACTTTGGGTAAAATGGTTTATTAATCCTTTCTTTCATAAAAAAGGGAAAGGCTCTGTGATATGCAGAAGAACAAGAGTAGATGTTTTGCCTTTTCAGCCTTTTACACTGGGCAATTTTAGCACAGTAGAAGATTTTGCTACCATTAATAATGGCGTAGGGGCTGTTCATATTGGCAATAATTCAAGAGTAGGTATTGGCAATGTAATCATTGGTCCTGTAACCGTTGGGAATAACGTTATTTTTGCACAAAATATCGTAATGAGCGGACTTAATCATGTGTATACTGACGTTACCCTTCCTATTGATTTACAGCCCGTTACAACAGCTCAAATCACAATAGAAGACGATTGTTGGATTGGAGCCAATGCGGTGATTACTGCAGGCGTAACTATCGGGAAACATAGTGTAATTGCTGGTGGTGCCGTTGTCACTAAAAATATTCCTCCTTTTAGCGTTGCTGTTGGCAACCCTGCTAAAGTAATTAAACAATACAATGCTACATCAGGGCAGTGGGAAAAAGTAAGCTAAAAACGAATAACAAAGATGGCAAATCATCAACCAAAAGTTTCTATAATAACCATAAATTTCAACAGTACTGATGTTACTGCTGCGTTATTACGTTCGTTAGAAAAAATAACCTATCCATCTATTGAAGTAATTGTAGTTGATAATAGTACCAAAGATTTTGGCTACCAACTTCCAATAGATTTTCCTTGGATTACTTATCTTGAACCTGGTGAAAATCTTGGTTTTGCAGGGGGAAATAATAAAGGCTTAAGAATAGCAACAGGAGAATATTATTTGCTCTTGAACAATGATACAGAAGTAGATGCAGGTTTTCTTGAGCCTCTTATCGCACGCTTTCAGACGGATGCTAATATTGGGGTAATTTGCCCTAAAATTTTATATTTTGACGAACCAGACGTTATACAATTTGCAGGCTATACGCCTATTAACCCTATTTCAGGTCGAGGCTTCGGCATTGGTTATTTAGAAAAAGATACTGGTCAGCATGATAAGGCAATGCCCACATCGCGTGCCCATGGAGCAGCAATGATTTTTTCAAAGGTTGCTTTTGAAAAAGTAGGACTCATGGCAGAATTATTCTTTCTGTATTATGAAGAAATGGATTATTGCGAAAGATTTAAAAGAGCTGGCTATACAATTTGGTATGAGCCAAGTAGTAAAGTTTGGCATAAAGAGTCTATGAGTACAGGTAAAGGTTCAACCCTTAAAACCTATTATTATAGTAGAAATCGCTTACTTTATTTACGAAGAAATACTTTTGGGTATCAAAAGATACTGATGTATATATATTATACAGCCATTGCTCTTCCAAAAAATCTATTAGGATATTTAGTAAAACGAGATTGGCCACATTTAAAAGCTTTTTGGCAAGGATTTATCTGGAATTTTAGTAATTCTTCAAAGGATGAACATGACTTAAAGACTTGAGGATGTATGACTTAAGTATTAGAGGATTTGTAGATTATAAGACTTAAAGATTGTAGGATGATTATCATCTTATAGTTTTTAAGTTTTTTTTATGTCGTTTTTAAATTCTTTCCTTTAAGGGGGTGACTTTTTTTGTTCTTCTTCCCAAAAGGGCATATGCAATATGCCCCTACATTGTGTTTACTATGGCTTTCCTTTAGTGTTGTAAATATTTAATTATCAGTATATTACAAACAGAACAACCCCGAAAAAGTGTCACTACTGGCAATTTTCGGGGTTGTTCTGTATTTTGTTTCTGCTATAAAACCTTAAATACAGATGCAATATACACTGTTTGATTTCGATTCTCCAAATTTTTCAAAATGGTACTTATTCAAGAATACAACTGTTCTTGGAAAAATTCACCAAACTATTGATTGGGACTCTCTTGAAAAACTTTTACCCCATAAAACTACACTTTGTGGAGCACCTTCATGGTTGCCAACTAAAGGTTTTTTCGGGTTAATGTTTTTAAAACACTATACTTGTTTGAGCGATGAGAAACTACTTGAAAGTTTTCACACGAACTGGGCAATGCAAATGTTCTGTGGAACTTTACTTGCTGATAATGAAAGGATTAAAGATAACGCTTTTGTCTCAAGGGTAAGGTCTTATTTGGGAGAACATTTAGATTTAAATCTCTTCCAAAGCGTCATGATTAATAGCTGGAAAGGGGAGATTCCTGATAAAAATGTCTTGTTAATGGACGCTACTTGTTACGAGGTTTACTTACGTATTCCTACTGATGTTAAACTACTTTGGGAAGCTTGTACTTGGCTCTGGGAAAAACGGATTCTAACATTATGTACAAGGAATAAAATCAAACTACCAAGGTCTAAATTCAAAGACCAAAAGATAAAACAGTTGGCTTACAGTAAACTCAAGAAGAAAACTTATCGGAAGACAAACTCTAGAAAGCGTTCACTTTTAAAGCTACTAAATAAAGGTATTTTAACACTTAATGAACTTTTAAAACAAACCTCTCTTGAAGAGTTTTCACCAAAAGATGCAGAAGTATTTCAAACTATTAAAGTTATTTATGAACAACAAAAACAACTTTTTGAAATACCTGGAGCAAAGATTAGTGACCGTATAGTAAGCATCTATAAACCCTACATTCGCCCCATTGTTAGAGGGAAAGAAAATAAGCCAGTAGAGTATGGAATAAAAGCACATATTAATCAAGTTGGTGGAATTAACATCATTGAACATGTAAGCTACAATACTTTCAATGAGTGTAAAAGATTGAAAGATAGCGTAGTAAGGCATGAAAAAATGATTGGAGAATGCACTCATGTAGCCGCAGATGGAATTTATCCCACCAATGAGAATCGTACATTTTTAAGAGAACAAAGGATACAACACAACTTCTGTAGAAAAGGTAGAGGAAAAGATGATAAAGAAACCAAGCAAATAAAAGGTATTCTCAATAAAGAGAGGAGTACGCGTCTAGAAGGAAGTTTTGGTACAGAAAAGGAACACTATTTACTTCGTAAAATAAAAGCAAGAAATCAAAAGACGGAACTCGTCTGGTTATTCTTCGGCGTATATACAGCCAATGCTGTCAGGATTACCAATCGAAGGCAAGAAAACAGACAACATGTTCAGAAACTAGCAGCCTAACAATAAATCTTAGAGAATAGTAAATAACCACTCCATGAGTTGGTATGGTAAATCGTTGATCAGTTTTTACGAAAATTCAAGAATAAATGAGACAACTAGACTAAAATTGTACTTTTAAAATAAAACAGCTCAAATAAAATGAAAAATCCACCCAGTAAATGAGTGGATTTTATTCTAAATGAATATCAAAAAATAATTTTCAAGGGAAGCCTACTATTCTGTAGGGACATATTGCATATGTCCTTTAGTCATTTTTTTCTTTATTCCTGTCATCCTCCAGTCCTCCAGTCCTCCAGTCTTTCAGTCCTAAAGTCCTCAAGTCTTCAAAACAAGAAGAGCCACCCTTTCGAGGTAGCTCTTTGT
>NZ_JBWKYN010000076.1:0-26239 GCF_059423785.1 Arcicella sp. GW458-12-2-14-TSB2
GTCTATAACGTTATTTAGCTCTCTACTAAATAAGGAAACAGCATATTTAAACATTAACTTATTTATATTATTATAGCTAATTTCAGATTTGTTATTTCTTAAAATATCCAATAATTTATCATCAAATTTATTTTTATCCAAATGCTCAATCGCCTTGCTTAGCAATTCTATTTTCTCCTCCAAAACCTCATCATTCTCTATCATTGAATAAGCCACAGCTCTATCAAAAACAGTATTTAATTCATAAGTTCCTTTTTCCAGATTATTATCAAATCTTGTAAAAAGTTCTTTTAAATCTTTGGTATCGCACCAACCTTCTAAAAACTTCACTAACCAAATTACTCTTTGTTTATCTTGACGAGTAGAATAACGCATCAAATACCAAATATTAAAAAAACGTTCTTGTAAACGGTATAAATTAGTACGCCCTGTAGTGCGTGGTTCAATTTCAATGATTTGATTATCAACCAATTGTTTTAATTGAGCAGAAATTTGGTTGGTTTTTAAGCCTTGTCTATCAGCGCGAGCTATCTCAGCAATTTCACTTACTGTTACAGCATCCCAAGCTTTTGCTACGGCATCTACAATGAGTTGTTGTTGCGGTTTTAAATCGTCCATGCGATGTTTATAGAGTGGTGTCACTCTATCTAAAATCGCTTCTAAATCTTTAAAACTATCCTGCTTTTCATTATCAATAAAAACATCAAAAAGCATCACCATCGTACGGATTACTCCACCCGATAGCTTTCGCATAACATCTATGCGTGCACGTTCAGTTTTCAGTATTTCAGCAAATTCTTCTGTTTTTCCTTCGTTTTCGGCCAGCCTTTCAAAGAGCAAAATTGTTTCATCAACATTCATCCCTTTGAGGCGAATTTGATAAAAGAAATCATAGAAAGGCTTATTGTAATTAGAAGTATGTTCAAGTAAAGTAGCCGATGCACCTACTAAGCGAATTTCTGATGAATTCATTAAAATATTTCGCAAACGATGGGTCGAAATCTTGCCTATTTTCTCCAAAAACTGCCCGAAATTATCATGGAAAACAATGATTTTTTGCTGATTTTCTTTTAAACATGCTACAAGAATCTCGTATGCTTTTTGCTCATAATCCTCCTCGTATTCGTGCACTCGCATAGTATTCAACAGTTTTTCATACTCAGGATGGTCTTCGGCAAGAAGCTTTGCTATATGCTCAAAAAAGGAAGCCAAATCGGGCATAGAATATTGTTCCTCATTAAAAACAATGGGTAAAAGCCATGTGTTGAGGGTTGCGTCATCTTCAATAGCATACTTTAACCTTAAAAGCATGGTAGTTTTGCCCATACCTCTTTGTCCTAAAAGCATGTAATGCTGAGGCGGTTTCTGCATGGTATCCGACTGAATATCGGCAAAGATTTGTTCAAAAATAGCCGTCCTAACCACAAATTCTGCTTTCAGTATTTTTGGGTCTTTCTGAGGAGGGTTAAATAAGTAGGTATGTTTTCTATCAGACATTTTTCGACCACCATTGTTTAAGAATTGGAGAATAAAACCGCCATTTTTTTCCTACTAACTCTACAATATATCCATCGTATTCAAGCGTGAGCAAAATATTTTTAAAAGAGCTTTCAAGATGGGTTTTTACCGCTAAATCATATAATTCTAATTCATTAACCGATTGATTCTCGGTTAATTTCTTCAAAATTTCATGTACCAACGTTAATTCATTTCGATTGAAAACCTTGCTCAAGCGTCCTCGATAATGGTCTAAATAAATCCCTCCATTCAAAATAAGTTCTTTGAACGCTTGATCTATAAAAGCCTGATTCACCTCTTTTGCTTCTTGGCGATACAAATCACGAATTTCTTTGATGGAGAGCTGAATATGAAATGGGATAAGCCACTCTATTTTTTGTTGAAGCAGATATTTTAAATCTTCTTCGTTGGCTTGTATTTGATAGGTATGAAGAAGTTTTTGAGCTAATGCTAAGCCTTCTACTAAAGAAAGTGGGCGAAGTTTATATGATGAAATATCATTAATATCTGCGGTGGCATCCAGTTTCTTAACAACCGAAAGCAACCCGATTGAACCTGTGTAAATAAACTTTATTTTTTGATTGTATTTATTATTTTGCCTAATTGCACGGTTTTGCTTTAGAAAAGTTCTAGCAGCTTGTTCTCCTTGTTCATCTTTGATATGTTCAATCGTTACTGGGAACTCATCAATCATCAATAATATTTTACGATTATCTAAATCAACTTTTTCTAAAAAGTCTTTAAATTTTTCATAATAATCAATGTGCTCATTGGCTTTTTCGTTGAAATCTATTGAAAAGAAACCACCAACATCAATGTTGTCAATACTACTCAGAAATCCCTTGATTTTCTTCCCTGCTTTTTCAATACTTTTTTGATAACGACTCTTGTTTTCAATATCAAAAATAGCTTTAAGTAATACTTTAAAGAAAGTTTGGCTATCTGTAACATCTTCTGTATCAACATACACACAATAATATTCCTCAGTGGGATTATCTTTGATATAGTGGATAATAGAAGTTTTACCTACACGTCTAGGAGCAGAAAGCAATAGACTATCACTTTCGTTAAGGGCTTCGTAAATTTCGGCTACAATATCATCTCTTAAGAAGAAATCATCACCAGTTGCAGTTTTACCAATGCTTAATTTCATTTTGCATTTTTTTTATTGCAAATATATATTGCATTTTTTTTATTGCAAAATAAAAACACTATATTTAAAGGAAAATTAAGTATTTGAAGAGTTAGATAACTAACGCTTCAAATATCGCTCATCAATAATCTGCAAATGATGCGTACAATGTCCTAAAATAGCATAGCCTAAACCACGTACGGAAATAGTAAAACTACTAGCTACGCCCCTCTCTTCAAGCATTTTTTCATTTAAACTTTTGAACAAAGTAATGGTAGCTTTGCGGACAGCCGTAAATTCTTCTAATAAATCTTGAATACTTCTTTGCCCAGCATTAGAGGTATCACCATATAATACTTCATCATAACCAGCCAAAGGGGTATTGTCTTGACGGGCAAAGCGTAAAGCACGGTAAGCAAAGATTCTTTCTGTATCAATCACGTGTCCTACCACTTCTTTGATAGTCCATTTGTTAGGCTGATATTGATAATTTAAGGTTGCTTCATTTAAAGAAAGCATCTTTTGAATCAGTATTGATTGGTTGTCTTCTAGGCCTTTTAGTAATTCGAGGGTATTTACTTTATTGATATAATTACTAAAAAGACCAAAATTTTCTTCGGATGATGGAGGTAGGATTTGCATGAGGTTTATAATTGTGAGTTAGTGAATTGTGAATGAGTGATTTGGGGATAAATATAGTGTTAACCTTAGCTTTGTCAACTCTTAAAGAATTGACAAAGCTAAAAAATTAATGAATTGTGATTAAGTAAATCAATTTTTAATAAATAATACTAAAGTTAATTGACTCAATATTTAATCACTCAATCACAACTCACTAATTCACAATTTAAAAACTCACTCATTCACAATTAATTTACTAACATATTCTGGCACAGGTAAATCAAATTGCATTTTTGGATCGGGAATAGGATTTTGTGCCTGTAATTTTAAAGGTAAAACCCCTGCCCAAACAGGAAAATCATAATCTTCTTCATCATCATTGGGTGGTCCTGTTCTTGTTTTTGCTGAAGCTTCTTCTAAAGGAAACGAAATAATCATTGTTTTCTGCATTTCACTTTTAGTGGGGAGACGAACATTATCCCAACGCCCTGCAATAAATTGTTCTGTAATAGCTACTAATGCATCCCATCGCTCGGTTTCGTCTGTAACCATCGTTCCTGGGGCAAACATAATTACAGAACGATAATTGACGGAGTGGCTAAAAGCTGACCTTGCTAATACTAATCCATCAATCAAAGATACACTAATACAAACGGTTCTGCCATCGGCAATGGCACGCATAAAATGGCTTCCCACTGAACCATGAATATATAATGTATTGCCGATACGGCCATAGCCTGTCGGAATACACATGGGTGTTTCTCTTTCTACATAAGATACATGGCAGAAAAGCCCTTCATCTAAAATACTATGGATAGTTTCTTCTGTATAATCGCCTTTTTTTGCTGCACGACTAATTTTTGTTCTTTCGGTAATTGGTAATGTTGCCATATTTTTAATTGGGTTTACGGTCAATAATCTTTACAAATTTCTATCTTTACTGGATTAGTTTAGTACTCCACAATTTCGCATACAAGTAGTCCAGATGGAAATACCTTATAAAACCTTACTTGACATCAGGAAGGATTCTTCTTTGCCTGTTTATGTACAAATAGCCAATGAAATCATCAAGAATATCCAATCGGGAATATTGAAGACAGGTACAAAACTGTTGAGCTCCCGACAAATGGCAGAGCTACTGGCACTGCATCGAAAAACAGTTGTAGCAGCCTACGATGAATTGTATTCGCAAGGTTGGATTGAGGTATTGCCTAAAAAAGGCACTTTCATTGCTCAACATCTACCCCATGTAAAGCCTATTCTATTATCGCAAAAAGACTTTCAGGAAGAAGGTAAAGATAATTTTTCGATGGATTTTCCTAAGAATAGCCACGTAAGAATTCCTATTGTTATTACACAACGACTAGCCTTTAATGACGGGCTACCTGATGTACGGTTAGCACCTAGAGACGAACTAGCTCGTTTGTATGCTCATTATATTAAGTTTGGGGAACCCTCAGTACTTAATTACACCTCTGTATATGGCACATGGCGACTTCGTGAAACTTTTTCAAAAGTGTTAAATGAAACACGTGGCATGAATACAACCCCTGAACAGATTATTACTACTAGAGGAAGCCAGATGGCTATTTATTTGGTTGGCTTAGCTCTATTTGAAAAAGGAGATGAGGTAATTGTGGGTGCTTTAAATTACCCTGCTACTAATATGACCTTTGCTACGTTAGGAGCAAAACTCAATATTATTCCCATTGATGAGGATGGTATTGTTGTGGATGCCATCGAGGATATTTGCCTACAAAAAACTGTTAAGGCAATTTATGTTACATCACATCATTATCACCCGACTACGGTGACGCTTACACCCGAACGTAGAATTAAACTATTGGCTTTGGCAGAAAAGTATCGTTTTTATATTCTTGAAGACGACTATGATTATGATTTTCATTATGCAAATAGACCCGTATTACCCTTAGCAAGTGCAGACCGACATGGCTTAGTAGTGTATATTGGTTCGTTTACTAAAAAAATTGCTCCTACTTTTCGGGTAGGTTATGTTGTAGCAAACCAAGAAATCATTGAAGAACTCGCCAAGCTTAGGCGTATTATAGACCGACAAGGTGATACGATTCTGGAATTATCCTTAGCAGATATGTTAGAAAACGGCACACTAAAACGCCATGCCGCAAAAGTGTTGAAAATCTACAGAGAACGACGAGACTTTACTTGTGACTTATTGAAAAGGGAATTGGGGAACGTTATCGACTTTAAAATTCCTGATGGCGGTATGGCTATCTGGACAAAGTTCGACAAAAGTATTTCTTTGATAGACCTCGCTAAGAAGGTTGCCAAAAATGGACTTTATATCTCGGATGGGTCAGCATATCCGTCTGAGAATGCTTGTAGAATAGGTTTTGCTTCCATGAATTTTAAAGAAACTGAGGATGCAGTAAAGATTTTAAAAAATGCTATTTAAATATCAATTTGCTGTCACCAAATATTTGTTAATTAATTTCATTTTTATACAGTAGATTATCTAATAATTTAAGTATTTTGGATTATTCTTTTCACATCGTATTCACAAACTCGACAAACAAATGATTTATAAAAAATTACTATTCCTCTGCCTTTTTCTTTGTTCATTAGGTAGCTATCAAATAAAAGCACAAAATGAGGACGAACGCTTAAAAAATATTAAAGCTAGTTTACCTCAAATAGATCAAATTTTCAAAGCTTATGCTGAAAAAAACCATTATCCTGCTTTTACGTATGGCTTGGTAGTAGATGGCAAATTAATACATTCGGGGGCTGTGGGGTATAGCAACCTTGAGAAAAAAATACCATCCTCCATACAGTCAGATTTTAGAATTGCCAGCATGTCGAAAAGCTTTACGGCTATGGCTATTTTGAAATTAAGGGATGAAGGCAAACTAAAGTTGGATAATCCTGCGTATTTGTACATCCCTGAATTAAAAGGACAACATTTGTTGACGAAAGATGCCCCAGAAATTACTGTCCGCAATTTATTAACACATTCAGCAGGTTTTCCAGAAGATAATCCTTGGGGCGACCGTCAGTTGGCTATCAGCGACGAGGCTATGTTGAAAATGTTCAAAAAAGGAATCACGTTCTCTAATAATCCAAGTACTGCTTATGAATACAGCAACATGGGTTTTGCGATGTTGGGATATATCATCAAAAAAGTTTCTGGAAAGTCGTATCAACAATACATCAACGAGAATATTTTAAAACCTTTAGGCATGAACCACACCTATTGGGAATATAGCAAAGTGCCTGCCGAGCAATTGGCACATGGTTACCGTTGGTTGAACGAAGAATGGGTAGAACAACCATTATTACACGACGGTGCGTATGGAGCGATGGGCGGAATGATTACAACGATAGAAGATTTTAGTAAATATGTAGCTTTTCATCAATCTGTGTGGCCAGCTAGCGATGGTATTGAAAAAGGGCCTGTAAAAAGAAGTTCCGTTCGAGAAATGCAACAACCTTGGCAATTTATTGGTGTAAACCAAAATTATAAATATCCTACTGGTCGTAAAGTGGCAATAGCAAGTGCTTATGGTTATGGTTTAGGGCAATCTACTGATGCCGAAGGTAGGCGTTCGGTTGGGCATAGCGGTGGTTTACCGGGCTTTGGTAGTAACTGGCGTATCCTGCAAGATTATGGTATTGGGGTAATTTCATTTAGTAATCTTACTTATGCCAATGCTGGTTATTTCAATGTTCAAATATTGGATACTTTGGTAGCATTAGCCAAACTAAAGCCTACACCAATTCCTGTTTCGCCGATTCTGAAACAACGAATTAATGAGCTAACAGCACTATTGCCTACTTGGAAAAATGCAGAAACCAGCGGCATTTTCGCTGAGAACTTCTTTCTTGATTATTTCGTGCCAAGCTTGCAGAAAGAAGCAACACCCATTTTTGAAAATGCAGGAAAAATTTTAGGAATAAAAGAAATTAAACCAGAGAATAATCTGAGGGGCACTTTTGTGTTAGAAGGAGAAAAAGCCAATATTGAAATTAGCTTCACGTTGACGCCAGAGAATCCAGCTTTGATACAGGAATATCATATTAAACAGGTATCTAAATAAGTTTTTTACCCGCTAATTTTGCAGATAAAAACCGCTGATTTTCGCAGATATGATATATTCTGCGAAAATCAGCGATAAAAATCTCTGTAAATCTGCGGGTAAAATATTTAAATCTCTATCTCATTCTATCAGAAGACTTCACTAACATTTCATCTCTACGAATAAAACGGTTAGCAATCATGTTGGCTAACATTGCTACTACTGATGCTACAAAACCAGCACCATAGTTTCCTTGGGCTTCTGGCTCAAACATCGGTACACCTACTCTAAACACTTCATAAAAAGTAATTCCTAGCGTTATGGCAATCAATAGCGAATTGATTAAACCCAACGTCATTTGTAATACCCTTTTTTTGTATTGCGTAATAGAAAAAATCGCAATCGAAACAGCGATAATGGCTAAAATACCAATAACTGCCGTACTAGCAGTGCTGATACAAGCATTCTCTTTCCAATGTTCAAGGTTAAAAGCAGTTAACACTACCCTTTCATTCAACAAAGCACTATTTTTTTCCCAGATAGGTAAAACTGTTACTGATGCCATTGCTACGGCAACGACAAGTAATAATAAGGTTTGAATTCTTTGAAGCATCTCTTTATATAATTCGTAAATTTTAAATTTGATAAGGCAAAGTTCTAAAACTTTACGAATGTACGCAAGATTACAATTTCAAATCCGCATTTTTATAATATTCATATTCTACCCGAAGGAAAGGAATTGGCTTCTGGTTTTCAAATTTTACCCAATCAGCCATGATTAAGCGGTTTTTAGCATCATAAAATAATTGTTGACGACGCACCAATGCATTTTTCCAATAAACACTTAGTTCAGTAAGTTTTCCTATGTTATTATACACGGGGAACAATCTTTCGGTATGCCACATAGACGAAGAGGCATAATTTTGATTGATATCGTCTACCTCTAAAACCTGCGGAATCTTACTATTGCTATCCACATAATTCAGCGTTACCTTTTTTACTACGATTCCGTTATTGTTTTTTAGTTTTCGTTTTTCAATTCGATTATAGATGTCGGCGGTTTCTTGCCAACGGGAAGACTTATCGCTTATCAGAAAATCAAAATCATAGTTCAGAATATTATCTTCAAAATAATTAATCAGTTCTTTGCTCTGGTTAGGCTTAATCGTCCCATCAATATCAAATTGAATATCACCACTGCCTTTGTTGTTATTGATAGGCACTACTCTGATGGTTTTTAAAAAAGCCACGGTAGAATCAATAGCAGCCATGTTTTTTTTGTACTTAGCTCCGATGCTTATCAGGTGTCCTCTGTCGTAATTAAGGATAATTACTGCATCAGCCCCTAATAACTGTGCCTTTTGTTTGAGCTGTACAAGGGCATCGTTATAATCATTGCCATCGGTTTCAATCATCAATGTTTTGAAATAAGGCTCTTTAATGGGCAATTCATGCAAGAAAAAAATATCAACCTCATGCGTATGGGGTAAAGTCGGAACTTTCGTAAAAACGTTTTGTGCCGAAACCCTCACACAAGAAATCATCAAAACCAGTATAGCGATTAGTCTTTTCATATTTTATAAAGCTTTAGTTTTAAGCAAGACAAATGATACATTAAAAACCCCTAATTGATACGATTATTATTCTAAGCGTCGATATATTTACAAGCAATCTTAGCCGAGGAAATTGCCAAAGGAATACCTCCACCGGGGTGTACGCTTCCCCCTACAAAATATAGATTTTTTATCTTGGACGAAAAATTTGCGTGTCTTAAAAAAGCCGCATAACGATTATTGGATGAATTGCCATACAAAGCTCCTTGTGCCGACGACGTTTTCGATTCAATAGTTCGTGGGTCAAGAATTTCTTCGCATACTATTAAGTCGGAAATATCTACTTTTAATATCCTCGATACTTTATTAATCACATTTTGGCGAGTATCAGCTATGATTTTATCCCAGTCTTGTCCTTCATTGGCTGGTGCATTGATAAGTACAAACCAATTTTCACAGCCTTCGGGAGCATCATCCTTTTTTAGTTTGGAAGTAATGTTGATATAAACAGTGGGGTCTTGACTGATAGCTTTATCATTAAACATCGTTTGAAATTCTTTACGATAGTCGTCACTAAAGAAAATATTGTGAAGTCCTAATTCGGCAAATTGCTGTTTGATTCCCCAATAAAAAATCACGCCAGAACTGCTCTTGGGCTGATTTAATAACCGCTCTGGATGCTGTTGGGTGGGCATAAGCTTGCGATAAGTATGGGTTACATCCATATTCGAAACCACTATGTCAACATCTTTCTCAATATGTTGCTGTAATGAATTACTAAACCGAATGCCCGACGCTTTTTTGTTGGTTACTAATATTTCTTCTACTTTGCTCTCATAGTTGAATGTTACACCCAAGTCTTCGGCTAGTTTCACCAATGAATCTGTGATAGAAACCATACCTTTTTTAGGAAAGAAAGCTCCGATATTATATTCTAAATGAGGAATAATATTGAGCGTAGCAGGGGTTTGATAAGGGTCTGACCCATTATAAGTAGCATAACGATTGAATAGTTGTACAATCTTAGGGTTCTTAAATAATTTTTCGTTTGCCTCGTTCATCGTTCCGAAAATACCAAGTTTAGGTAAATTCAGATAACCCTTCAAGGCTTTCAGCGATGTCCATGTAGAAAGTTTATGCAATGAGTCTTGTAAAAAGAGCCCGTCTAATACTTCATATTTAAAAGCACTGTCTTTCAAGAAATCCAGAATTTTCTGTGCAGACTCGCCCGTAATTTGCTCAACTTCTTTTGCAAATCGCTCAGTTTCAGCCCAAGCGGTAAGTTTTGTGTCATCTTCCCAAAAATAATGACAAATATCTGGCAACTTTACATAATCAAAATATTGGTTAGGATTTTTGCCTGTTAACTCAAAAAGTTCGTCTACCAAATGTGGCAAGGTAAACAAAGAGGGCCCCGCATCAAAACGATAGCCTTCGCGCTCAAAACTGCTCAATTTGCCTCCAGCATAAGTATTTGCTTCAAAAACAGCTACTTCAAAACCTTTATGAGCCAACCGAATGGCGGTTGAAATTCCCGCAATTCCTGCTCCAATTATTGCTACTTTTTTCATAAATCATAGCACGATTTTATAGAATCGTACCTAAAAATATTTAATTTATTCAATCTATTTTATCAATCATTCTATAAATACCAATCTTTAAACTCATCAAATAGTTTTCAAAACGTCTAATTTCTGTAATTTTGCAAAAAATAAAAACTTACCACAAGTTTCTGCCTATCTGGAATTGGAAAATTCCTATTGATTTTCGCAACAAAGCCTGTGGCAGGATATAAATTCTTTATGCTCAGAACACATAATAATGGCGAACTCCGCCTCACAAATGTAAACCAAACGGTTACCCTCTGTGGATGGGTACAGAAAACTCGTGACAAAGGCGGTATGATCTGGATTGATCTCCGTGACCGCTACGGTATCACGCAGTTGATGCTTGAAGAAGGCAAAACGCCTAAAGAAGTGTTAGATTTGGCTCGTACCTTCGGTCGTGAATTTGTAATTGCTGCGACAGGTAATGTAGTTGAACGTCTTTCTAAAAATGATAAAATTCCGACTGGCGATGTTGAAGTAAAAGTTACTTCTTTGGAAGTACTCAACCCAGCAAAATTGCCTCCGTTTTTGATTGAAGACGACACAGATGGCGGTGATGATATTCGTATGAAATATCGTTATCTAGATTTACGTCGTAATCCTGTAAGAGCTAACTTACAGTTGCGTCATCAAGTGGCACGTTTTACAAGAGATTATCTCGACAAACAAGATTTTATAGAAGTAGAAACTCCTGTATTGATAAAGTCTACTCCTGAAGGAGCAAGAGACTTTGTCGTTCCTTCAAGAATGAACCCTGGTGAGTTTTATGCTTTACCACAATCACCACAAACATTCAAACAATTATTGATGGTTTCGGGCTTTGACCGTTACTACCAAATCGTAAAATGTTTCCGTGATGAAGATTTACGTGCTGACCGTCAGCCAGAGTTTACTCAGATTGACTGCGAAATGTCGTTCATCGAGCAAGAAGACGTATTGAATATGTTTGAAGGCTTGATTCGCCATTTGTTCTTGAACGTAAAAAATATGGAATTGGGCGAAGTATCACGTATGACGTATGCACACGCCATGAAATATTATGGTTCAGACAAACCAGACATTCGTTTTGATATGAAATTTGTGGAATTGAAAAGCGACGAAATCGACTTGACTTCTGGCAAAGATTTTCCAGTATTCGATGCTGCCGATATCGTAGTGGGTATCAACGCCAAAGGTTGTGCGGAATATACACGTAAGCAAGTTGATGAATTAACTGACTTTGTAAAGCGTCCGCAAATTGGTGCGAAAGGTATGATTTACCTTCGTTACAATGCTGATGGAAGCTTAAAATCGTCAGTAGATAAATTCTATGCAGAAGAAGATTTGAAGAAATGGGCTGAAGCATTCGGTGCTGAAAAAGGGGATTTAATCTTGATTCTTTCGGGTACTGGTGATAAAGTACGTAAGCAATTGAATGAATTACGCCTTGAAATGGGTAATCGTTTAGGTTTGCGTGACCCTAAAAAATATGCTGCTCACTGGGTTGTAGATTTTCCATTATTAGAATATGGCGAAGATGAAAACCGCTGGTTTGCGATGCACCACCCTTTCACTAGCCCTAAACCAGAGGATTTACAGTATTTGGAAACAGGAGAATTAGGAAAAATTCGTGCAAATGCTTACGATTTAGTAATCAATGGCGTTGAAGTAGGCGGTGGTTCTATCCGTATTTTCCAAAAAGAACTACAAGCAAAAATGTTTGAAGTACTCGGATTCTCGGATGAAGAAGCAAAACATCAATTCGGTTTCTTGATGGATGCTTTTGAATACGGAGCGCCTCCACATGGTGGATTAGCATTCGGTTTCGACCGTCTTTGTTCTTTATTCGGTGGTTCAGATTCAATCCGTGACTTTATCGCCTTCCCGAAAAACAATTCAGGACGTGATATCATGATTGACTCACCTTCAACAATCGATCAAAAACAATTAGATGAATTAAAAATTCGTACTGTGGTTTAGTATTCGGTCATGCAGAATGACATAAGGTCTAAATAACAATATAAAAGCGTTTTAAACAGTAGCAAACCTTCAAGGCTTGCTACTGTTTTTTTTTGCTCTTTTTGATAGTAAAGCCGATACTCTAAATAATTATATTGTACTTTTTGTGTATAATACATAAAAATATCGTTAATTTCGATATATAAAATGTCAAGATAATTTCATCTGGCAGATTGTTCTCCCTTTGATTTCAACAGGTGTTTTTTAGTAAAAAAAATGAAAAATATAGCTAACTAAAACATCATTTAATAATTTCTCATTGTTATTCGGCTAGATTGACAACATCGATTCACGCTTAAAATAAATACTTCTTACTATTCAATAAATACATGAATAATCAATTCATTGCCTCAATTAATCGCCTTTTTCTTTCCGTTTTAATCTTAACGGGATTGTATTCCTGTATAGACCCTTATGATGTTAATTTTAATCAGGAAAATAAAATACTGGTTGTTCAGGGACTGCTTACCAATGACATTGAAAACCCTGATACCATCAAAATTCAGTATTCTGTCTATACTAATGGTTACACTCGTACACAACCTGCTTCGCCTTTAGATGTCTATATTTATTTGATTAATTCAAAACAAAAAATAGAACTGGTACAAACTGGAATAGGCATTTTCGTTCCACCTCCAAATTTCAGTATTGAACCTTCTGAAAAATATACGTTGAATTTTACTTTATATGATGCTGAAAAAGGTGAACAAAAGTATCAATCATCTCCTCAGCAGGCATCTATAACACCGCCAATCCTAAATATTCATGATAGTTTTAACCCTCAAAGTAGGCTTTCAGAAGATGGCAAAAAATTTGTCTCTTCCAACGATGTTTTTATAGACTTCCAAGACCCTGCTTCACAAAAAAACTATTACCTATGGAGATATATCCACTTTGAAAAGCTAGAAGAGTGTATTACCTGTTATTCTAGTATTTATAGCCCTTATACTGAAAGCTGTATTCCCATGCCAGGCTCAAGACAACCCTATTATGACTATACCTGTATGACCATGTGTTATGGCATTATGAAAAGTGACAAAGTAAATGTATTCTCAGATTTGGCATCAGACGGTCGCTTAATTACTGGTAAACGTGTGGCTCAAATACCTTTTTATTTTGTCTCTGGATGTTTGGTTGAAATTCAGCAGATGTGTATTTCTCCTGATGCTTATACTTTCTATAAAAACCTTGAATCGCAAACACAAACTAATGGTGGGCTTGCCGATACTCCTCCTACGGCAATTGTTGGTAATATTAGTAATATCACCAATCCCGAAGAAAAAATAGTCGGATATTTTAGTGTAGTTAATATTCAAAAGAAACGCCATTGGATAGACAGAGCAACCGCTACAGGTGAACGTTCTAATATCTTAGGGCACGTAGTAGTGCATGACCCTAGCCCGATGGCACCTTTAGCTACTTGTAAAAAAAGTGCAAGCCGTACTCCTTTTAAACCTGAAGGCTGGCAATAACCTCTAAACGAATGAAAACAAAAATACTAATATTTATAAGCCTCTTTCTATTATTCCATTTCAACGGCTTAGCACAGGAAGCTGAAAAACAGCGTTTTGTAACAATAAAAATAACCGTTAGAGACTCAAGTGATAACAGTATTTTGAAAGAAGCTGCTGTAAGAGTTGATTTTCAAAAAGTCTATTTTTCTTCAGACAGTACGGGGGTGCATACTTTATATTTACGAAAGGGTAATTATTCTCTTTCTATCAATCATTTAGGGTATAGAGCTTTTAATGTGAAGTTATCTGTCAATACCCAAAATATCAATTTAAATGTCAACTTAGTAAATGTCTCTCGTGAGTTAGATGAAGTGGTAGTGAATAGCCAAGGGGGGAATAATAATGTAGCCAGACCATTATTAGGCGTAAACCCTTTGAGTATAAAGATGATTAAGCGAATTCCTGCTATGATGGGAGAAACCGATGTTCTACGAGGGTTACAAATGTTACCAGGGGTTACTTCTGTTGGTGAAGCCGCCAATGGCGTAAATATCAGAGGGGGTACAACAGACCAAAACCTTATTCTTTTAGACGATACTCCCATTTTTAATCCAACGCATCTTTTTGGGTTATTCTCAATTTTTCCTCCAGATGCCGTATCTGGTTTGGATTTATATAAAGGTGGAATTCCTGCTCGATTCAGTGGTAGAGCTTCGTCGGTGATTGATATTTTTATGATAAATCCATCTTTAGAAAAATTCAAAATGACAGGTGGTATTAGTCTGGTATCTAATCGATTGACCGTAGAACAACCTTTGATAAAAAATAAATTAGGAATAATGGTTTCTGGAAGAGCGTCTTTCAATGACTTTATGTTCAGATTGGGTCCACCCAGACTAGAGAATATCAAAGCAAATTTTTATGACCTTGCCACAAAAATATACTATAAAATAAACACTAAAAACACATTATCTTTTTCTGGATATTTAAGCAAAGACTTCTTTCAAACCGATTTATTAGGGACTATTGGAAACGTGAATGCTACCTCCACCCAGTATGATTATAGTACTATCAATGCTTCTCTGAAATGGTTTTATGCTTTCAACAATAAGCTAAACCTTCAAACTGTGGCAGTGTTTACCAACTATCAACCTAAAACTTTGTTGCCAGAATTAAATAGTAATAATAAAGTATCCATCGAATCAGGCATTAAATATCACCAGCTAAAATCAAGCTTAAGCTATAATACAGACCTACATAAAATAGAGGTAGGCATCAGTAGTATTTTATACAATATTAATCCGGGGACACTTAATCCTGGCACTTCCCAAAGTGTTAATTACATCTCTGCACCCGAAGAAAAAAGTATAGAATCGGGTATTTATATAGAAGATGAATATGCCTTGAGCAAACGTCTTAATTTATCCTTCGGGCTTAGGTATTCTCAATACTGGGCAATGGGACCAACAACCGTCAGAGACTATGACCCATCATTACCTAAATCTGATTTTAGTGTTATTGATTCAACCTTTTACCAATCTGGCCAGTCTTCTGCAAATTACGGAGGCTTTGAACCACGCCTTGCCTTAAAATATACCCTTAGTGAACTAAGTTCTATTAAGTTTGGCTACAGTTTAATGAGGCAGTACCTACAGGTAGTATCTAATACAACAACACCCCTGCCTACCTCACGTTGGGCAACAAGTAATAAATATATTAAGCCACAAGTAAGTCAATTGTTTTCTATAGGTTACTTTAAAAATGCTAAAGACAATATTTATGAATTTTCATTAGAAGCATATTATCGTAATACTGAAAATATTATTGATTTTAAACCCGGAGCAGATTTCCTGTTTCAGCCTTATATAGAAACTCAAACATTACAAGGCAAAGGTAAAGCTTATGGTATCGAACTAATGCTTAGTAAGAAAAAAGGAGCAGCCACAGGTTGGATAAACTATACGTATTCTAGGGCCTTGAACCAAATAAAAATAGGGGAACGATTTGAAGAGCAAATCAATAATGGTAATTGGTATGCAACAAACTTTGACAGACCCCATAGTTTTAATGCTACCATCAGTATTGCCCAAGGCAAACACCATGAATTTGGTTTTACTTTTGTGTACAATACTGGTCGACCTTTTACCTTACCAAATGGATTTGTTGAATATAATGATGTGAAATATCCTTTTTATCTGGATAGAAATAATGAACGAATCAAAGACTACCATCGGCTCGACTTCTCTTGGACTATCCATAACCCTAGTCTAAAGAAAAAACGCTGGGAAGGCTCGTGGACTTTTGCAGTCTATAACTTGTACGGGCGTGCAAATGCATACTCAGTATATCTCAGACCAGAGAACGGTCTAAGAGCGTATCAACTAACTATCTTTGGCTCTCCTATCCCTTCACTGACATATAATTTTAAATTTTTGTGATGAGTCCCTAATTTTATCATCATCAAAATACAACAAAAAAAGACGAACAAAGCTGCTCGTCTTTTTTTCTATCTAGTCCCACCATCAGTGGCGTGGTAAAGATATAACATTTATTGCTATTAACAAATGATAATTTTTTACAATCTAGCATCTACTAAATTTTTATTCCATAAAGACTTAATATCGTACACTACTGCGTCTGGATTTTTAAGTTTTTCTAAATCCAATTGTTGAAATTCGTCATGCGAAACAGCTAGTAAAATACCATCATATTTTTCGGAAATTGTATCGATAAGTGTGATGCCATATTCTTCATGAACTTCTTTTTTATCAGCCCAAGGGTCATAAACATCGATTTTCACACCAAATTCCTTTAATTCCTGATATACATCAATCACTCTTGAGTTACGAATATCTGGACAATTCTCTTTGAAGGTAATACCCAAAATCAAGACTTTACTACCTTCAATTTTATGTCCTTTCTTGATTAATAATTTAATCAATTTTCCTCCTACAAAAATCCCCATGTTATCATTTACTCGTCTTCCCGATAATATAACCTGAGGATAATAGCCCAAGCTTTCTGATTTATGCAATAGATAGTAAGGGTCTACCCCAATACAGTGTCCGCCTACTAAGCCCGGTTTAAATTTCAAGAAATTCCATTTGGTACCTGCTGCTTCCAATACTTCTGAGGTATCAATACCCATTTTATCAAATATCAAGGATAATTCATTGACAAACGAAATATTTACATCTCTTTGAGCATTTTCGATAGCCTTACTTGCCTCAGCAACTTTAATACAAGATGCCTTATAAGTACCCGCTTCGATAATTGAGCCATACAACTTATCAACAAACTCAGCAATTGCTTCATTAGACCCCGAAGTAACTTTCTTGATTTTAGTCAAGGTATTAATCTTATCTCCCGGATTGATGCGTTCAGGTGAATAACCACAGAAGAAATCTTGGTTGAATATCAATCCACTTTCTTTTTCCAAGACAGGAACACAGTCTTCTTCTGTACAGCCCGGATATACGGTTGATTCATAAATAACAATGTCGTCTTTTTTTAGATACTTCCCAACCGTTTTACTGGCCGAAAGCAAAGGAATCAAATCAGGCTTTTTGTATTTATCAATCGGCGTAGGTACGGTTACGATAAATATATTACAGCTACTTAGCATCTCAGGCGTAGCCGAAAAAGTAAGTTTCTCAGAAGCTTTTAATTGTGCTGATGCTACCTCATGCGTGCGGTCGTGACCAGCATTTAGTTCATCTACACGTGTTTGATTAATATCGAAACCTAAAACTTGGTACTTTTTCCCAAATTCTACTGCCAAAGGTAAGCCTACATAACCAAGGCCAATAATTGCGATTTTCGTTGCTTGTATATCCAAAATGAACTTCAATTTTAAAACTTTATTATTGTCAATTACTACCTCTTCAAAGACTCCTATTACTTTACTAAGTAGTGAATTTTTGAATTAAAACATAAAGGTAAGCTTATACTACATTTTTTTCAATGTTAGGCGAATGAATCATTATTAAAATGATTTTCAGGGAGAATTTTTACCCGCAGATTTTAGAGATTTTAAAACGCTGATTTTCGCTGATTTTTAATGTATTCCAAAAGCTGAAAGCCGATAGCTCAAAGCTTTTAATCAATATTTTTACCCGCAGATTTCAGAGATTCTAAAACGCTGATTTTCGCAGATGCTTAATCTATTCCAAAAGCTGAAAACAGATAGCCGATGACCGAAACTTGATAGCTCAAAGCTCACCTCTCAAAGCTAAAAGCTTAATGAAAGAAAATATAACTTACCCAGATAGCCGTAATGATACTTACTAAATCGGCTGTTAAGCCCGCCCAAAGTGTATAACGAGTGTTGCGGATATTGACAGAACCAAAGTACAAAGCCAATACATAAAAAATGGTATCTGAAGACCCTTGAAAAACACAAGACAAACGACCTGCGAAAGAATCAGCCCCAAAGGTTTTCATGGTATCAATCATCATTGCCCTTGACCCACCCCCACTCAAAGGATGCATCAAAGCAGTAGGCAACGCGTCGGTAAAGTCTGTATTCATTCCTGTTAACGCAAAGGCATATTTCATGCCATCCACTACCCACGTTAATGCTCCAGAATTTCGTAAAGCACCAATCGCTACAAGCATTGCCACTAAATAGGGAATAATTTTGACAGACGTTTCAAATCCGCCTTTTGCCCCTTCAATAAAGGCACTAAAAACATCTACTTTTTTTATTAATGCTCCTACAAGGAATGATATGATGAATGTAAAGAGAATAACATTGGAAGAAATCTTTGAAACCACTTCAATTTGTTCTTTCGGAATACTTGAAAAATACCAAAGCACGAATCCGATAAATAATGAAATGCCCCCTAACCAAGTAAGGATTACCCTATCTAACAAATTGATTTTTTGACGAATGGCTACAAACAGTAATCCCGTAACCGTAGCTATATAAGTAGCTATCAAACAAGGAATAAAAATATCAGATGGGTCAGCGGCACCATAAATAGAACGCTGTGCCATGATACTAAGGGGAATCAGTACTGGCCCAGCACTATGCAACACCATAAACATGATTTGTGCGTTAGACGCCACATCTTTACTCGGATTCAATTCTTGCAGACTTTGCATGGCTTTTAGCCCAAACGGTGTAGCGGCATTATCCAGTCCTAGCATGTTGGCCGAGAAGTTCATAATCATCTGTCCATTGGCTGGATGGTTCTTAGGAATTTCAGGAAACAATCTGCTAAAAAATGGCCCTACTAAACGGGCTAGAAAATTGATAGCACCTGCACGTTCGCCAATGTTTAATAAACCCATAAAAAAAGTCATGACACCCGCCAAAGGCAAAGCTATTTTCATTACCGCCACTTCGGAAGAATCAAACATTCCATCAATAATTATTTTAAATATTTCGGTATCTCCCGTAAAAATGAGTTTGATTAATGCGACAATAAAAGCGACAATAAAAAAGGCAATCCAAAGGTAATTTAAGGCCATGTTATCATTAGGGTTTTATGAGCTCAATTTAAAAACTTGAACAGAAGTATTAAAAGCTAAAATTGCTTTATTTTCACTATTCAAAGCATTTCACCCTTAAATTTATGTTTTATTCTTTAATGACATCAACAATATGAGAAAACAAATTTTCTGTCTATTACTTTTTTGGGTGCCTTATCTGGTAGTTTCGGCTAATGTGAAAGAAGCGAAAGTTGAGAAAAACGATCATAATCCTCCAAAGAACCTCAAGAAGAAGCTACAGACGGACTGTGAGTATGAGCAAAAAATGGCTCAACAAGGATTAGTCAATATTCAAGAAATTGACCCCTCTGTTTTAGTTGAATTGAAATACTCTACTACAGATAATTTTGTGGGAAAAGATGTCTATGGTTGTATCACCAATTGTTTTATGCAGAAGCGACCAGCGAAAATGTTGAAACAAGCCAATACTATTCTTCAACAGAAATACCCAAATTATCGGCTATTGGTATATGATGGCGGTAGACCGCATAGCATCCAAAAAATATTATGGAATACACTTTCGCAATATCCACCCAAAGAAAGAGCCAAATATGTAGCAAACCCGGCCGAGGGGTCAATTCATAATTACGGTAGTGCTGTTGATCTGACCATAGCTACAGCAGACGGTAAAGCATTAGACATGGGCACTAAGTATGATTACTTTGGGGCTTTGGCATATCCCATTAAAGAAGATTATTTTCTTGACCAAAAGAAACTTACGAAACAGCAAGTAGCCAATAGAATACTACTTCGCACTGTTATGAAATCAGCAGGTTTTACAGCAATTGATTACGAGTGGTGGCATTTTAATGCTGTTTCCAGAAGACAAGCAAAACAGATTTATCAGATTATTGAATAGTTTTTTAGTAAAAAGCTGTCAATCGTTCGATTTTAATAAAAAAGTGTCCGAAAACGGACACTTTTTTACTTTATAAGTATCCATAAATATCTGTAAAACAATTGCTTATACCCAATGGCATATTCCTTGTGGTTTTGAGTTAATAAATATTTTAGGCACTAACTTCTACGAACACAAATTCTAGAGGATAATATCTATTTCCCTTTTATCACAGCATCATAGCCGTTTATCCTAAAAATTTTTAAAGCCCCAAAAATCATTCGTAACATTGAACCATAAATTATAAGAATTATGAAATTCTCATTACTAATCCTAACAGGCATTACTTTATTGACTTTTCAAGCAAAAGCTCAAAACGCAATCCAAGCAAGCTCAAATGATAAAACCAAAGTATCATTGCAAGATGCTGTAAACATTGCCTTGAAAAACAACATTTCAATAAAACAAAGTGAAAACCAAGTATTATTGAATGGCTTACAATTGAAACAATCAAGAGATAATCGTTTGCCCAACGCTAATGGTTCAATTAATGAATCATTCAACTTTGGTCGAAGCCTTGACCCATTCACCAACACTTATGTTGAAAAGAACATCAATTACAACAGCTTAAGTGTTAATGCTAACGTTACTCTTTTCAACGGCTTTCTATTAAGAAATACGATACTTCAGAATGATTTATTGTTGAAAGCGACTGAATTAGATTTACAGGCAATGAAAGAAAACATTTCTTTGCAAGTAGTTTTAGCATATCTTAATATTTTAAATGCGCAAGACATTCTACTGATTTCGCAGAGCCAGACACAAATTACGGCTTTACAAATTCAACGTACTGAAAAGTTAGTCAATGCGGGTTCTTTACCACAGTCTAACCTACTAGATTTAAAAGCACAATTAGCGACAGAAGAAACTACGGTTATCAATAACCAAAGTACTTTAGATTTAGCAAAATTATCATTAATACAATTATTGAATGATAAAAACATTACTGACGTAACCGTTGAAAGAATTGCATTACCTGTTCCTACTACTTCTGAAGGATACGATGCTACTGCTGCTAAAATATATGAAATTGCCGAAAAAGCACAGCCTACAATAAAAGCAGCCGATTTGAGAATTGAAGGTGCCATCAAAGGTATTGATATTGCTAGAGCAGGTTTTTTACCAACCATATCTGCAGGAGCTAGCTTAGGTGCTAACCAGTCTAACGCTCAGAAAGTTTACCGCCAAGATGGTGTAACTACTTCTAATTTAGGAAATGTAAATGTAAATGGAGTAGACTACCCATTGATTGTTTCTCAAACAAAATTTGTAGAAGACGGAACAGTAGCTTATTTTCAACAGCTAAAAAATACCGCCAATTATGGCTTTGGTTTTAATGCTACTATTCCTATTTTTAGCCGTTTCTTAAACAAAAACAGAGTAGCACAAGCTAAAATCCAAAAAAGCAATGCTGACTATACCGCCCAGTTAGCTCGCCAAACACTACGCCAGAACATCGAACAAGCCTACACAAACATGAATAACGCTGCTAAACGCTTTGATGCTTTAACGGTACAAGTAACAGCGTTGGAGGAATCTTTCAGAGCAGCAGAAAGTAGATTTGGAGCTGGAGCAATTGATTTTGTTAACTACAGTTTACAAAAAACAAACCTTGACAAAGCTCGTGGCAACCAAGTACAAGCAAAATATGACTTTATTTTTAGAACAAAAATCTTAGATTATTATCAAAATAAACCACTTACCTTTTAACTTGTGATTTGTGTATAGAACGATTACACATCATCACACAATTACCCAACATTATGGCAAAGAAATCTTCAAATAAAATCTGGTGGATATTAGGTGGAATCATCGTGGTATTAGTTATTGCATTAATTGTTGCAAAACAAAAAGGCCTCATTGGAAAAGAACCATCTACAGAAGTTGAATTCACTAAAGCAAAAAAAGCTGATATTATCGAAAGAGTATCCGCTTCTGGGAAAATTCAACCTGAGATTGAAGTTAAACTTTCGCCCGATGTTTCAGGGGAAATTGTAGGACTATATGTAAGCGAAGGTGACTCTGTAGTGGCTGGTCAATTACTTTTGAAAATTCGTCCTGATAATTATGAATCATTATTGGCTCGGGCAGAGGCACAAGTAAATTCATCTAAGGCATCAGTAGAGCAATCAAAAGCAATGCAATCTCAAGCAGAGTCACGTTTGTTGAAAGCTAAAATTGATTATGACCGTAATAAGAAATTACATGATGACAAAGTAATTTCAGATGCTGATTTTGACCAATTCAATTCGCAGTATTTAGTAGCAAAACAAGATGTAGAATCTACAAAGGCAAGTGTATTGGCTTCATCATTCAACGTTAAAAGTTCGGAAGCTGCTTTGAAAGAAGCAAGAGCTAACTTAACGAAAACAACTATCTATGCTCCGCAGAGTGGTACTATTTCAAAGCTGAATGTTGAATTAGGCGAACGTGTAGTTGGTACGTCTCAAATGGCTGGTACTGAACTACTTAGAATTGCCAATTTAAATAAAATGGAAGTACGTGTAAATGTGAACGAAAACGATATTACACGTGTTTCAATGAATGACACTGTAATTATTGATGTAGATTCATACAGTGCTTCTGGCAGAAAATTCAAAGGTGTAGTATATGAAATTGCTAGTTCAGCCAATGGCTTAGGCAGTACTTCTGCTACCACTGTTTCAACTGATGCAGTAACGGAATTTGAAGTAAAAATTAGAGTATTGCGTAAATCGTATCAAGATTTAATTGTAGGCAAACACTCATATCCATTAAAGCCGGGAATGACAGCGTCTGTTGAAATTATTACTGACCGCAAAAATGGCGTTTTATCTGTACCCCTAGCATCAGTTACTACTCGTGACCCAAGTATGAAAGACGGCGAAGAGAAAAAAGAGGGTGATGCACCTGCAGAGGCTAAGGAAGATGAAAAAGTAATCAAGAAAGAGAAAGTTAAAGAAGTAGTTTTTGTACTAGGAAAAGACAGCAAAGCAAAAATGAAAGAAGTAAAAACGGGTATCTCTGACTTTGAAAATATTGAAATCCTTTCAGGTTTAACAGATGGCGAAACTATCATTTCTGGTCCTTATTTAACCGTTTCTAAAAAATTAAAAGACGGTGAATTAGTGAACAAAAAAGAAGTTAAAAAAGACAAAAAATAGTCAATAGATTAGTTTGGTTTAGGGTTTATGAAAAAGCCAGTCAGGAATGTTTTGACTGGCTTTTTTGTGTACTTACATGCCACATCGTGTTGAATTGTTTTGTATATTTATGTAAAACAAACTAAATATGACATCAAGACGAAATTTTCTAAACCAAGTTACTGCGCTTGCCGGTACTTCCTTACTTCCAACATTTAAAGGTTTATCTTCCAACGACTTACAGTCGATTAGTAGTTTTTCACCAGATAAATCAGCCACGTTAATGGCTTCTGATGAAGACTTTTGGTATCAAATTCAACAAGCCTATACGGTTTCTCCTCAAATCATTAATTTGAATAATGGCGGGGTTAGTCCAGCCCCAACGGTTGTGCAAAATGCCGTAGAACGCTACAACAAATTAGCCAATGAAGCCCCAAGCTATTTTATGTGGAGGATTCTAGACCAAGGTCGTGAACCACTACGCGAAAACCTAGCAAAATTTGCAGGTGTTTCTCCTGAAGAAATCGCCATTAATCGCAATGCTACCGAAGCCCTTGACACGGTTATTTTAGGCTTGCCCCTGACTCGTGGCGACGAAATCGTAATGAGTAGATATGACTACCCAAATATGTTACATGCTTGGCGACAAAGAGAACTCCGTGAAGGATTAAAAATCAATTATGTAAACATTGATTTACCTTTGGAAGACAACGATTTGATTGTTCAAAAGTATGTTGAACAAATGACGCCCCGTACTAAAGTGGTACATATAACGCACATTGTTAATTGGAACGGACAAATTTTACCTGCCAAACGTATCGCAGAGGAAGCCCACAAACGTGGTATTGAGGTATTGATAGATGGGGCACATTCATTCGCCCATTTAGAATACAAAATTCCTGATTTGGGTGGAGACTATTACGGAACCAGTTTGCACAAATGGCTATCAGCGCCCATTGGCTCGGGGATGCTTTGGATAAAAAAAGAGAAAATCAGTAAAGTGTTTCCCTTAATTCCTAATGACAAACCTAATGGAGACAATATCAGGAAGTTTGAAAATCTCGGAACTCGTCCCTTCCCTATCGAACAAGCGATTGGGCAGGCTTTAAACTTTCAATTAGCCATTGGGAATGCTCGAAAAGAGGCTCGTCTTCGCTTTTTGAAAAACTATTGGGCTAAAGAGGCTTCCTCAATGCCTAAAATCAAATTGAATACTCCTCTGAAAGCTGAATACTCAGGAGCGCTATCACATTTTAGTGTGGAGGGATTGGATGCAGGCAAAATAGAAGGGGAATTGTTCGCTAAATATAAAATCCATACATCGCCTGTAAAATGGGAAAAATTAGATGGAGTAAGGGTAACGCCACATGTTTATACAAGTCTGCAAGATTTAGATAGACTCTTGGACGGCTTAAAGTATTTGTCGACTAAAGTTTAGTGGATTATATAAAATACAAAAGGCTTCCTTGAACAATCAGAGAAGCCTTTTGTATTTTGTTTGATATATTTTAGCCAACCAATTCTTTCAAATCTTCATCGTTCAATTGTTTACGGGCATCAGCCATCAACAAGAAACGGGTATAAAGTTTATCTAAATCTGGTTTTTCAAATTCAAATCCTAGTAACTGTAAACGGTGACGAAGGGCAGCACGACCCGAGCGAGAAGTCAATACGATAGCAGAAGAAGGAACACCCACATCTTCAGGGCTCATGATTTCGTAGTTCTGAGTATGTTTCAAGAAACCATCTTGGTGAATACCCGAAGAGTGTGCAAAAGCATTCGCTCCTACAATCGCTTTATTCGCTTGTACAGGCATTCCCATTAAATTAGAAACAAACTGCGAGAATGGATAAAGTTGTTTTGCATTGATACCTGTATGATAACCTAAATCTTTATGTGTATTCAAAATCATGGCAACTTCTTCTAAAGAAGTATTACCAGCACGTTCCCCTATCCCGTTGATAGTTACCTCTACTTGTCTTGCACCTGCTTGAATTCCTGCAATGGTATTAGCAGTAGCCAATCCTAAATCGTTGTGATTATGCATTGAAATTACTGCTTTGTGGATATTCGGCACGTTTTCAAACAAATAGTTGATGCGTTGGAACATTTGTTGAGGCAACAAATAACCAGTAGTATCAGGCAAGTTAACCACTGTAGCACCTGCATCAATCACAGCTTCTGTCAATTGTGCTAAGAATACTAAATCTGCACGACCAGCATCTTCTGCAAAAAACTCAACATCTTCTACAAACGACTTTGCGTATTTTACAGCCCAAACACCTCTTTCTAGAATTTCTTCACGTGTTGAGTTAAACTTATACTTAATGTGTGTATCTGATGAACCGATACCCGTGTGGATTCTTGGATATTTAGCATGCTTTAATGCCGCAGCGGCCGCATCAATATCTTCTTTCTTGGCACGAGTCAGCCCACATACAGTGGCATTTTTAACTAATTTGGCAATTTCTTCTACCGAACGGAAATCTCCAGGTGAAGAAATCGGGAAACCAGCTTCGATAATATCTACCCCAAGTAGTTCTAGTTGTTCTGCAACTTGTAACTTTTCTTCGGTATTTAATTGACAACCCGGTACTTGTTCGCCATCGCGAAGGGTGGTATCGAATATTAAAATTTTCTGACTCATGGTTATTGCTTTTTGAAGGATTCTTAATCAAAAATAACACGTGATTATAGAAAAAACAAATTTTACAAATTCTCATCTTTAGAATTAAATTCTAAAAAACCACAAAAAACAAGTCTATATAGAATTAAATTCTAAAC
>NZ_JBWKYN010000077.1:0-26117 GCF_059423785.1 Arcicella sp. GW458-12-2-14-TSB2
CTATTATGGAAATAATATTCCTTTATATAACTTTCAGATGATTTTTGAGATAAGCTTTTTTTACTACACTTTCTACAAGGCTATCTCAAAATCATCTGTAAAGCAAATTATTTTATATTTCAGTATTGTCTTCCTGCTATTTGCCATAGGTAATTTAATATTTTACCAAACTTTGTATGACTTCAATTCATATACTTATACGTTAGGCAGTATTTTCTTGTCGTTTTTGTGTTTATATTTTTTATTTGAAATAGTAATTCTCAGCACAAATATTATCAACCCATTTCAAAATTTCTTATTTTGGGTATCAATAGGAATCTTATTTTGCTATTTGGGTAATTTACCGTACTTAAGTTCTTTGAATGTACTTTTTCAGAACCATGATTCTATAGCAACTAGTCTTTCAATTATCAGTAAAGTAGTGAATACTTTATTGTTTGTCCTTATGATTATTGGTGTTTTATGTCAAAAGAAGAAGTAGATATAAGTGAAACGATTATCATTGTTTCTGGAGTGATTGGAGTGTTGATTGCTTTCATTTTTTTCTTATTTATTCTGTTTTATTTAAGACGGAAAAGAGAAAAAAGAAAACAATCATTACTCAAACAGAGGTATGAAAAAGAAATGCTTAAATCACAGATTGAAGTTCAAAATGATACCTTGCAGTACATAGGAAAAGAACTGCATGATAATATAGGGCAGTTATTATCTGTCGCTAGAATAAACATAAATGTAGTAGAAGATGCTATAAAGGACGAAGAAAACCTAATATTCATAAAGCAAGCCAACGAACTAATAGAACAAACAATCAAAGAAATCAGATTGCTATCTAAAAGCCTAGATAGCGATTTTGTCAATTTATTTGGTTTGCAAGAAATGATTTCACATGAATTACAAAGGATTCAGAAAACAAAGAAATTTGAAACAGAAATGATTGTTTATGGCGAAACATATTCGCTTGGATATGACAGAGAAATAATTCTTTTTAGAATAGTTCAAGAAATCTTGAATAATGCCCTGAAGCATTCAGGTGCAAAAAAAATAAAAGTATCTATCAACTATTTACCTGAGAGTTTTAGCATGAAAGTGGAAGACAATGGGAAAGGGTTTGATTATGAACAAACAATCAAAAAAAACATTAATCAATCTGGCTCTGGTTTAAGGAATATCACCAGCAGATCAGACCTTATTGGCTTCAAATGTGACATATCTTCTAAAAATTTAGAGGGCACTTATTATTTACTGACTACCAATCAACTTTAGCTGCTTAATAATTGCATTTAAACCTCCTCAATATTTGTTATTTATCAATTAGTATTAAGCACAAAAGACAATCTTAATTTCCCCAAGAAGGCTTTTTCACAAAAAGGAAAACATGAAATGGTGTTTATGTCAAAATGCGTAAATGTTGACCAAATTTGTAGTTTTTTGAAAATGAAAAAGGTGTATAGTAAGCTGTTTATTACAAACCTTTTATAGCCTTAACACACATCTTTTGTATTGATATTAACAAAAAATGAATATCAAACTTTAGTTAATACTTTTTTAGCCCATTAGCATCTTTACTCCTTTAGGGAATTTCTAAGCATATAGGAATAAAAATAAATTAGTTTAAAATCAATAAAGATATATTGAGTAATTTATTGTGAGGAGATTTACGAAGAATAAAAAAGTAGATTTCAAGGAAATATGTATAAAATCAAATGTTTTAAAAATTAAAAACCTTGACCAAAATAATGGTTTTTGAAACAATAGAAAATAAAAAAATCGCCAGCAAATTAAATTGCTAGCGATTTTCTATGGGTACAGATTAATCTCTTTTACTATTCTTCTTCTCTTGCTTAGCCGCTCTTTTTTCCTTTAGCGTTTTAGTCGGCTCTTTTTTTACTTCCTTTATGGCCCCTTTATCCTTTGACATAGTTTTATGTGTTTTAGTTAAATAAAATTAGTTTAAAATCAATAATAATCTTGTGTGTAATACTTTTTGTTTTTATAAACAGATAAAAAGAATCAGCGAATAAAATCAGCGGCAATCAGGTGGATTTTTTTTTACCCACAGATTTTTGGAGATAAATATCGCAGATAGAAAAGAATCTATCAATAAAATTTTATAGCCTAATGCTTACAGCCTATCGCCTAAAGCTATAAAATTAATTCTTCAAAATTTCAAATTCTACCCTTCTGTTAATAGCTTGGTTTTCAGGGGTATCATTCGCTACTTTTGGTCTGTTTTTACCATACCCTTTGGCCGAAATTCTTTCAGCAGGTACGCCCTGAGTCAATAAATAATTACGTACCACATCGGCACGTTCTTGTGAAAGTCTATTGTTTACCTCATCCGAACCTACATTGTCAGTATGTCCACTTACTTCTGAAATTAACTTAGTATTCGTTTTAAAGAAATTGGCTATTCTATTCAACTCTGGATACGATTCTGGTTTTAAACTAGCCTTACCAAATTCAAAGAAAATATTATTCATTTCAACTTTAGTACCAGCTTCAATAGGCTTTACAGTCATATCTTTGCCTTCTACTTCAAGGTATTTTCCCGTAATTTTACTTAAATCAATGTTCTGGGAAGTGCCAATATAGCCATCAATTTTAGTACTGATACCATAATTTTTTCCATAAGGTAATACTACTTTGTAAATACCCGTTATAGGGTCAGGCGTAGCAATACCTAATTCTTTGCCTGTGCTTAAATCTTCATAAATGATTTGCGCATTTTGTGGAATTTTACCTGTTTTACCATCAATTACTTTTCCAGAAACCAAAACAACGGCATCTGATTTGGTAGGAGCTGGCTGAACAGGTCTTCTATCTTGCGATTTCCTCGTTGGATTTCCCCCAATTGGTGTACTTTCACTCGGTTTAGGTTCTATAGGCTTATTGACCTCTAATTTTAGTCTGAAAATATCTTTTTTACCTAACGAATTATTCCCCGAAACAAAATATGCATAATCGCCAGCAGCCGAAATCGTGTAATAAGCATCGTATTGTTCCGTATTAATAGGCTCACCAATATTGATAGCTTCTGTCCAATGAATCCAACTATCATCCTTTCTTTGGGCTACCCAAATATCATTACTGCCCTTTCCTCCTGCTCTATTGCTCGAAAAATAAAGCGTTTTACCATCAGGAGCTAAAAAAGGCGTAGTCTCAGTGAAATTAGTATTGATTTCATCTCCTAAATTCATTACCTCCGACCACGTACCATCGTTTTCTAGAAAAGAAGCATAAATATCATCTTCATCAGAGTTTTTCTTTTCCGAAAAAGCCATCAATAGCACCTTTCCATCATTTGAAAGAAAGCCGTATTCATTTTTACCTTTACTGAGGCGTTCATATTTAGGAATAATTACCTTTTTAGGAATTTCCCAACCATTGGCAGATTTCTTGGCAATAGAAAAGCCCCGTGTTTCATATTGTCCATTCACATAAGCCCCCTTTAATAAAATAGTTTGTCCGTCGGGAGAGATACTCAGAATAGAATTATATTGATCACGGTTTAAGCTTTCAGGCATCCTTCTAGCAGTTGACCATGCCCCCATTACATTTTCAGAAAACCAGATGTCTTGTGAACCCGCAATTTGGTCTGTACCTGCTACACCATATTTATTTTGTGGATGATTTTTTCTGCCGAAATACAAAATCCTTCCATCTGGAGCAATCACAGGATTTAATTCAGAGTATTCAGAATTAACAGCACTCCCCAAACTTTCAGGCTTGTTTTGAGCCTTAGATTCGGGCATACATGGCAAAACAATAAGGGAAAAAATAAGAAATGTAATATTTTTCATAGCTTGTGTGGCGCAATCTTCATTTACTTTTGAACGAAAAATAGCCTAAAACATTGTTTTAGGCACGTTCTATCCGTTTGCCAATGATTTCGCCTTCGGTAGCATCATTACGCATTTTTTCTAATAAAGATTCAATATTATCGTCGATAATCAAGAAGTTAAGATTAACGGCTCTTACAAAACCTTCAGAAACCATCTTGTTTATCATCATAATCAAATCGTCATAAAAGCCATTAGTATTAAGCAACCCTACTGGCATACGATGAAGCCCAATTTGTCGCCAAGTAAGAATTTCAAATAATTCATCCAGTGTTCCCCAACCTCCAGGTAAAGCGACAACGCCATCTGCTTTTTCAGCCATTAATTGTTTACGAACATGCATTGATTCTACCACGATACACTCTGTTAAACCTGTATGTTGTACTTCCCAAGCTTCCATAAAAGAAGGAATGATTCCGATAACCTCTCCGCCATTGTCAAGTACAGCATCAGCCACAGTACCCATTAAGCCAGCTTTGCCTCCTCCATAAACTAATCGTAAATCTTGCTTAGCTAGTGTTTCTCCTACCTCTTGTGCAGTTTTATTATAAATTTCATTGTTGCCATACGAAGAACCACAATAAATTAAAATGTTTTTCATGTGAATTATGTAGCTAAAAAACTAAAAGCTCCTAGCAATTGAATAAGTTAAAATGTAAATCTCAGATTTGTTCAAAGATAAAAAAACTGTGAGAATAACCGCAATTATATAACCATTAAAAAACGCTCATGAAGATTCAGAATATGGAAATAAATAGATGTGCTAGATTATTATAAAATAAAATAGCTTTCAGAAAACTAAAACCATAGCAAAATTGTAGAATTTGATTACTTTTGATGCATAAAAATCTGTAGACTACTAGGAAAACAAAAGTATCAATTGAACCGCCCAAATTCATTGATAAAAGAGGAAATGACGTGTCAGTTCCTTTATTAAAATTTACTTTACAATATTAAGCAACCGCCTTTTTCATTAAAATCCCTTTATCGAAATATTGCTTTTATTAAAAAAAGAATAGACCGAAGGCTATGCCATTGTTGGCAATAGTTTGAGATTTCTATGACAAATAATATTTGATGGGAAAGTACCTATCAATAATACACCCAAACTTTGATAAATAACGGCCCTTTTAATTATCTAAAGATGAAAAACAGAGAATCAAACATTGAGCTATTGCGGATAGTGTTAATGATTATGATTATTACTCACCATATTATTGTTCATGGTTTTGGCCTTGAAAATATGGTGAATGATTTCTTTCACCATGATAAAAACAAACTCTATTTTGGACTATTCATCAATAGTTTTGTCATTGTTGGCGTAAATACATTCGTATTTATATCCGGATATTATGGAGTGAAATTTAAATTAAAAGTACTTGTATCTATTTTGTTTCAGGCACTTTTCTATTCATTGTTCATTTCTCTTTTATTTGCAGTTTTTAATCATTCGATGTTTGATTGGGAAGACTTAGTTAGGTCTATTTTTCCGATTTCTGGTAATGTTTGGTGGTATTTAGGCGTATATTTAGCCCTCTACTTTATTTCTCCATTTCTCAACAAAGGTGTTGATGGCATCGAAAATAAACAACTTATGTTTTTATTATTGGGGTTATTATACCTAGACTGTTTCGCGGGTTTTATATTCAAAACAGTGTCTGGAGATGGATTTACAATTTTTCATTTTATTACAATTTACATCCTTGCCAGATTTCTAAGAAAAATAAACATTATCATCAAAAAACCCATTCGCTTCTTTCTAGTCTCGGCACTTGTACTTTTTTGTGGTACACTATTTTTTGTCGATATTCATAAGTTTGCTTTTGTTTGGCGCCTATTCTCCTATAACAATCCATTATTGATATTTGCAGCGATAATGCTTTTCTTTACTTTTAAAAATATTAAAGTCCAAAGCAATTTTATCAACCTGATTTCAAGCGCAGTTTTTGGAATTTACCTGATACACGAACACCCCCTGATTAGAAAAGAAATAGCTCATTTCATTAGTCAGGTCAGAGGCAAAGAATCTCTTTCACTTTTGATGCTGCATATCGTTTGTACTATCGCTACTATTTTTACGATAGGTTCACTCATAGAATTGTCAAGAAAAGCTATTTTTACCAAAATAGAAGATAAGTTCAGTTTAACGTGGCAAAAAAACAGCGTGATTGTGGATGTAAAAAAGCAATGTTATTCATTTATCAATCGCTTAAAAATAACTAAACCTACTACTTGACGAAAACCCTGTTATACTATTACAACAAATCTTTTAAAGCCTTTTTTACATCGATAAACTTGTATTGAAAATTGGTTTCAGAGGATACTCTTTGATTGAGGACATAGTTGCCGCCTAATACCACATCAGCTAATTCGCCAAAAACTATTTTCAAAGCCCATGCAGGAACATTTGGCATAAAAAATGGCTTTTTCAGTATCTCAGCAGAGGTTTTAGTTAATTCAAAATTAGTAACAGGATTAGGAGCAACGGCATTGTAAGCACCATTCATAGTATCATCTAGAAGAGATTTTATATAAAGCTCGCATAAATCATCAATATGAATCCAAGATTGATACTGTTTGCCAGTTCCCAAAGCTGCCCCAATGCCAAAACGGATAGGCCCCAGAATTTTTGCTAAAACCCCTCCTTCTGTACTCAATACAATCCCTGTTCTAAGTTTTACCGTTTTGATACCTAATTTTGATACATTATCAGCCATCGCTTCCCATAAGATGCAACATTCAGCTACAAAATCCTCACCCACAGGAGTTTCTTCTGTAATGTGTTTCGTACCAGTATCAGCACCATAAAAACCAATGCCCGAGGAGGAAGTGAAAGCTTTGATTTTATGTGGAATGTTTTTTAAATGAGTAATAATCAATCTTAAAGACTCCGTTCTGCTATCAATGATTTCCTTTTTTCGTGCATCAGTCCATCTACTATCTGCTATGCCCGCACCTGCTAAGTGAATTAGATAATCGGCTTCTAACAAAGCCTTTGTGTCTAATATGCCTTTATCAATATCCCAATGATATATTTTTATCTTGCCTGTTTCATCTGTAGGTTTTCGGCTAAGGTGAGAAACCGTGAAACCTTTAGACAATAATATTTGGCTAAGACGTGTGCCAACTAAACCCGAGCCACCAGTGATGAGTACATTCATAATTGTATCAAGATTTGAGAAAATAGGAAAAAAGCCTTTGTTAAACATAACATGAAAAGCTTCAATAGGTTATCAAGAAGAACAATTTTTTAAACAATATACCAAAAATTATCTATCTTCGATTTTACAAGTATTGATTATTTGAATGAATATATCGAATTTAACGCTTAGGAAAAGACTTATTGATAAACCATAAACAATGAATGAACATATAAAAAAACTACTTCCGATGATTGATGTCTTCGGTTTTTTTGAACGAGATCCCTTTGGCAATTCGATGTTTTTAAAACGCATTATTATGATTGTGTTGGGGTGGGTAACTTACTCTCGTATCAGAGGCATCAATAAAACCAACATTAGCGGAACAGAATATTTGGAGGGACTTCCAACAGAAGGTGTGCTTTTTTTATCGAATCATCAAACCTATTTTATGGATGTAATTTGCCTCTATCATATTTTCTTTAGTGTAAAATGGGGGTTCAGAAATTCAGTCAATTTTCCTATTTATTTATTAGCACCACGGTCGAAGGTATTTTATGTAGCAGCTTCTGAAACGATGAAAGATGGTGGCTTGATACCAAGGGTTTTTTCGCAGGCAGGTGCTATTTTGGTAAATCGTTCTTGGAGAGAAAAAGGCAAGGATGTTAAAAAAGAAGTAGATACTTCGGCAGAAGATAAAGTAGGCAAAGGTTTATCGTATGGTTGGGTGGTAAGTTTTCCACAAGGAACGACTACCCCTTATGCTCCACTAAGGAAAGGGACGGCGCATTTAATAAAAACACATAATCCAATAGTTGTGCCTGTTGTAATTAATGGCTTCCGTAGAGCGTTTGATAAAAAAGGGTTACGGTTTAAAAAAAGCAATACTACGCTATCTGTTACCTTTAAAGAGCCTATACGTTTTGATGCAGAAATGCCTGTAGAAGAAATGATGGATATTTTAAGAGATAAAATAGAACAGAAAATCCCAGTGGATAAATTAGTTTGGCGTAGAGAAGAACCCCAAGCATAAAAGTATGTTGAATAAAACACGAGGCATCGTAATAAATTATATTCGTTACCGAGAGACTTCTGTAATCGTGAATATTTTTACAGAAGAATTTGGGATACAAACGTATATTGAAAATGGTGTTAGAAGTGCCAAATCCAAAAATAAAATAGCACTTTTTCAACCCCTCACATTATTAGATTTGGTGATTTATCAGAAAGGAAAAAATACAGCAGCCAATAAACAAATTCATCGTATTGCAGAGATTAAATGTAATACGCCTTTTCATACCTTACCTTACGATATTTATAAATCATCAATAGCGCTTTTTATTACCGAAATTCTTGGAAAATCATTAAAAGAGGAAACAGGGAATCATTTTTTGTTTGAATTTCTCCATAATTCTATCCTTTGGCTAGATGAAGTAGAAGAACATTTTGAGAACTTCCATTTACAATTTTTATTGCAATTAGGTACATATTTGGGTTTTTCACCTGAGAATGCGCATGAAATATCCAATGAATTAAGGATTCATAATTTGCCTGTCCTTAATCAAACACTCGAAAATCAATTAGATGTTTTATTGAATACTCCCTATCACCAATCTCCTAAAATCGACCGCCATTCACGCAATCAATTATTAGAATCCATTATCTTATTTTACAGACTTCATGTGGATACTTTGGGAGAAATAAAGTCTTTAACGGTTTTGAAGGAAGTGATGAGGTAAGACATTTTTAAATCTTCCGCTTCAATTCAAAATGTTTACCTAAGTACAAACGTCTTACTTGTTCATCATCAGCAAGCTCTTGTGGAGTACCTGCTTTTAATATTTTTCCTTCAAAAAGTAAATACGCACGGTCGGTGATAGAGAGGGTTTCATCAACGTTGTGGTCGGTAATCAAAATACCGATATTTCTGTACTTCAACTTCGCTACAATCCCTTGAATTTCCTCTACCGCAATAGGGTCAACCCCAGCGAATGGTTCATCCAACAAAATGAATTTCGGGTCAACTGCCAAAGCACGAGCAATTTCTGTACGACGACGCTCGCCACCTGAAAGTACTTGCCCCAAATTTTTACGAACGTGTGTCAACGAAAACTCTTCCAAAAGCTGTTCTGTTTTTTCACGTTGCTCATGTTTAGAAAGCTTAGTCATTTCTAGTACGGCCAAAATGTTTTCTTCCACCGAAAGCGTTCTGAAAACAGAAGCCTCTTGTGCCAAATAGCCAATACCTAGCCTAGCACGTTTGTACATGGGTAGATTGGTTACTTCTAAATCGTCCAGAAACACTTTACCTGAATTTGGCTTTACCAAGCCCGTAGCCATGTAAAAAGAGGTAGTTTTGCCTGCACCATTAGGGCCTAGCAGTCCCACGATTTCACCTTGTGCTACTTGGTAACTAACATTATCATTTACGACACGCTGTCCGTACTTTTTAACTAAATTTTCTGTTCTTAAAATCATGATTTGAATCAGAAGGATAATCCTCCTATTAATTTTAATATTTTAGGCTAGCACATAAACACTCTAATCTCTATTTACCAATCACTAAATCTAAATCTTAATATCTTTCAACATCAACTGAAAAGACTTTCTGCCTTGCCATTCGTTGATTTCTATGGTATAACAAATCGAAAACGGCTTGCCTTCGTGTAAATGATTAAAATAATCCTCCACCATTCCGAATCCTACGCAAGTATAAGCAGGTGAGCCTTCTTGAAAAACATTTATTTTCAAATGCTTTTCTTTCATTTTAATCGGCTGTCCATGCAAGTAAACATTTTCTGAAACAAAAACTGGTGTCATATTTTGTGGACCAAAGGGCGACATCTGACACATGATTCTGTGAAATTTATCTGAAATTTCTATCAAAGGCAATTTCAAATCAATATCAATCATAGGCGAAAGTTGTTCTGGTAATATTTTTCGATTGACAACTTCTTCAAATTTACGCCTAAAATTTTCTATCTCAGAGATTTCCAACGTTAAACCTGCCGCAAAAGTATGTCCTCCAAATTGGATTAAATGCTCTGCACATTCTTCGATAGCATCATACACATCAAAGCCTGGTACAGAACGAGCCGAACCCGCAGCATGACCATGAGACTCTGTAAGAATGATAGTGGGACGATGATATTTTTCAATACATCTGCTCGCTACAATACCGATAACGCCTTTATGCCAATCATTTTTGAATAATACGGTACTTTTAGCACTCTTCAATCCAGCATTGTCTTCAATAATAGCCAACGCTTCGGCGGTAATATCGGTATCAAAACCTTTTCTATCTGTATTATGTTTGGCGATGATATTGGCAAAATTGGTGGCTTCTTCTTCGTTGTCGGTCAATAATAAATTTACGGCATCATAAGCGTGCTTTATTCTTCCTGCAGCATTAATTCTTGGCCCTAGTCCAAAAACCACTTTGGTAATATCCATTTTTCCTGCCAGACTTGCCGATTGCATCAGTGCCTTTAATCCCGTTCTTGGATTTGAATTCAATTGTTGCAAACCATAATAAGCCATAATCCTATTTTCGCCTGTAATAGGTACAATATCACAAGCAATAGAAGTAACCACAAGGTCTAGATAAGGTAATAACAATGTTTCTGAAATACCGTGCGTTTTACAATAAGCCTGTAATAATTTAAAACCGACGCCACATCCTGTTAATTCTTTGTAAGGATATAAACAATCAGCTCTTTTGGGGTCCAGAATCGCTACTGCTGGTGGTAAATCATTATCATCTGGACGGTGATGGTCGCAAATGATAAAATCAACGCCATGCTCTTTGGCCCAAGTTATTTTCTCTTTTGATTTAATACCACAGTCTAAACTAATAATCAGCCCAAAACCTTCGTTAGCAGCTTTTTCAACACCTGCCTGCGAAACCCCGTAGCCTTCAGCATAGCGGTCGGGGATATAAAATTCTAAAGGACAGTCAGACGCATTTTGATAAACGTGGTTTTTCAAGAAACCGTAAAAAGTAGCCACCGATGTAGTGCCGTCTACATCGTAGTCACCATAAATCATTATTTTTTCGCCAGATTCAATCGCTTTTGTCAACCGTTCAATGGCAACGTCCATATCCTTCATCAAAAATGGGTCGTGCAGATTAGAAAGGTCTGGTCGGAAAAATGCCTTAGCTTCATCAAAGGTATTAATTCCTCGCTGAGCCAAGAGCGTAGCAATTTCTGTTGAAACATTGATTGCCTCAGCTACTTGTTTGATTTTATCAGTGGGTGGAATGGGTTTATAAATCCAACGTTTTTCTGTCATGACGCAAAAATACAAAGACCTGCAAGGTTTCGGAAGCCTTGCAGGTCTAATCTATGTAATTTAAGAAAAATTAAGCTTAAAGAACGTTTTATACGCCTTCTGCTACTACTTCTTTTACTTCTGGAACCATACGAGTTAATAAATTTTCAATACCTTGTTTCAAAGTCATCGTTGATGATGGACAGCCAGAGCATGAGCCTTGCAATAATACTTTAACAGTTCCTTCATTGAAAGAGTGAAAATTGATAGCACCGCCATCAGACTCTACCGCTGGACGAACATATTGGTCTAACACAGCTTTGATTTTAACTACCGTTTCAGAATCTTCCTCTCCTCCTATCACATCATTTGCAGCAATTGTCGACTTTGTGAAAACTTCTTTTTTCTCTTCAAAGAACCCTTTCAAAAATTGTTTCAAGCCGAATAATTCATCTTCCCATTTTGTCTCTTCATCTTTCGTAACTGTGATGAAATTAGATGAAATGAATACTCGTTTTACAAAATCAAAGCCAAATAAAGCTACAGCCAAGGGCGACTCTTTGCCTTCTGCTACTGCATCTGATGGCGTTGCGAAATCGAACGATAAGCCTTCAGGAGCTACAATAAAGTTTAAAACAAACTTCATTGAATTTGGGTTTGGGGTTGATTCTGTATAGATTAATATCTGTTGTTTTAACATGAGTTCTATTTAATTTGTATCTTGATTGGGGTCTAATATCAATACGATTGGTTAATCATAACACTAACAAGCTATTAGTGAACAGTTAAAATGTAAAATTAGTTTTAAGAAATGTATAAATGTTAGAACAGCCTAAAAAAAATAACATTTTATGAGACTATTGCTTGAAAAATTGCTAAATACTTACTGAAATATACTTATTTTCTTCTACGTTGGTTATTGGCAAGTGTCTGTTAATGAGTTACTTTATCTGATTATACCCTAAAAAGCTCTCTTGCCGAACATGATACTTTATGCCCTGATAATAAGCCAATTAGCTACTTATCCACACCAAAAGTAGATTTTTTGTTGGCATTCCCTGCATTTATCACGAACTTAGAGGGACAATTAGGGTAATCACCGTTGTTAAAAGAATAACCTAAAATACGTTTACAGAAAATGTTAGATATCATCCAACTGCTTCCTGATTCGATAGCGAATCAGATTGCCGCCGGCGAAGTCGTACAACGACCAGCTTCTGTGGTGAAAGAGCTTTTGGAAAACTCCATAGATGCCCAATCCACCAGCATTCAATTAATCGTTAGAGAAGCAGGAAAAACCTTAGTGCAAGTGATTGATAATGGCTTAGGTATGTCAGAAACCGATGCCAGAATGTGTTTTGAGCGACATGCTACTTCCAAAATTCGTTCCTCAGAAGACCTTTTCAAAATCAGAACAATGGGATTTCGTGGCGAAGCCATGGCATCTATTGCCGCTGTAGCACAAGTTGAAATGCGTACCCGTAGAGCAACAGATGAACTAGGCGTTTTGATAAAAATAGATGCCTCAGATTTAAAAGCTCAAGAGGCAGTTTCTACTTCAGAAGGGACGAGTATTCAAGTTAAAAACTTGTTTTTTAATGTACCTGCCCGCAGAAACTTCTTGAAGTCAAATCCTGTAGAGATGCGTCATATCATCGACGAATTTCAACGAATAGCTTTAGCCAATCCTGAAATTTCTTTTACATTACATCACAACGATACTGAAGTATATAATTTACCAGCAGGAAAACTAAGCCGAAGAATTGTAGATTTATTCGGGAAGGGCTATCGTGAACAATTGGCTTCTTGCGAAGAGGAAACCTCTTTCGTAAGTGTCAGAGGGTATGTTGGTAAGCCAGAGTATGCCAAAAAAACACGTGGAGAGCAGTTCTTTTTTGCAAATAACCGTTTTATTAAAAATAGCTATCTGAATCATGCTGTGATGAGTTCCTTTGAAGGCTTGATTCCCGAAGGTTCGCATCCATTTTATGTACTTTTCATTGAAATAGATCCGATTCATATTGATATAAACGTTCATCCGACTAAAACCGAAATTAAGTTTGATGATGAACGTACAGTATATGCTATCGTACAAGCTGCTGTTCGAAAATCGATGAGCCAGCATAATTTAATGCCCTCTTTAGACTTTGAAACAGACGTAAACTTTACCAATAATATTTTCCAGTTCACTGGCTCGCCTTTTGAAAAGACGAAGGAGGTTTCGACAGTAAATGGGTTTAGCAGACCCGAAGCACCCTTTAGAGAGCGAACAAATCTGACAAATTGGAATAAATTATACGAAGGCTTGAACCGTCAGCTAGATGATTTTGAGAAAAAAGAACCATCGATAGAACAAACCCAAGCAGACTTTGGCATTCCTAGCGAGGCTACGTCCTTTTTATTGAAAAGTAAAGCAAACGATATTGGAAGTGACCGCCCTCAACGAGCGTCGCAAGATTCAGAGGCTACTACCTTCCAAATCCATAATCGCTATATTATTTCTCAGGTAAAATCTGGGATGTTGTTAATAGACCAACGTGCTGCCTATGAAAGAATTTTGTATGAAAAATTCTCTCAACATTTACGCAAAAATGGCGGTGCATCACAGCAATTGTTGTTTCCGACAAAAGTAAAATTGACCACAGCAGATTTCCATTTGTTGTTGGAGATTCAAGATGAAATCAGAAACTTAGGTTTTGTCTTGAGCGTAGTAGAACACGATTCTTTTATGGTAAACGGCATTCCTGCCGACTCGCCCGAAGAAAACGAGCAGGAAATGATAGAAGGTATTTTAGAGCAATTCAAACAAAATGAATCTGAACTACACCTTGATAAAGCAGAAAACTTGGCTAGAGCAATGGCAAAACGCTCGGCTGGTCGCTTTGGGAATCATTCCTTGACGATTTTAGAGATGAATACCTTAGTAGAACAACTTTTTGCTTCTTCAAATCCAAGCTATACGCCAAGTGGCGAATTAACGATGAAGATTGTTTCTTTATCAGAAATGGCAAGTTTATTCTTGCGTTAATCATCAATTTTAAAAAGACTTATTACAGAAATTAATAATGAAAACGAATCGAATAGCATTACTCCTATTGGCAATTTTTGTTTTTTCAGGGGTTGCAGTTTATTTTAAATCTTGTCAAGAAAAAAGTACTTCAGAAAGCATTCCTCAGGAAGAAATAACCCTTAATCCTGCTCCCGATTTTAATGCAGACTCTGCTTACGCTTTTGTTGAAAAGCAAGTAGCATTTGGTCCAAGAGTAAACAACACCAAAGCCCACGACGAATGTGCCGCTTGGTTGGTTGCCAAATTAAAACAATTTGGTTGTGAAGTAACTATTCAAAATTTTGTAGCAACTACTTTCGATGGTAAAAAACTAAACTCTCAGAACATTATCGGGTCGATTAATCCAACAGCCACAAAAAGAGTTTTACTGACTGCTCACTGGGATGCTCGTTCTATAGCTGATAAAGACTCTATCAATAAAAATAAAGCCATAGACGGCGCCAACGACGGAGGAAGTGGCGTAGGCGTGTTGTTAGAATTAGCCAGAAATATTCAGCAAGCTAAAACCAAACCTAATGTGGGGATTGATATTATCTTTTTTGATACTGAAGATGTAGGCGAACCAGAGGATTATAAAGGCGAACATGGACAGAACTCATGGTGTTTGGGCTCACAATATTGGGCAAGTCATAAACACAAAGACAATTATACGGCTTACTACGGAATCAATTTGGATATGGTAGGTGCTAAAGGAGCTGTTTTCCCACATGAGGGTACTTCTATGCAATATGCACCCATGATTGTACGCAACGTATGGGACATCGCAAGTAGATTAGGCTATTCTACATTATTTATCGATGCAGATGGCGGAGGATTGGTTGACGACCATGTGCCGGTAAACGATGTAGCAAAAATTCAAATGATTGATATCATAGAGTTACGCCCGAACGACCCTAAAACATTTGGAGCTTATCACCATACTCATCAAGACAATATGTCGGTTATTGATAAAAATACTTTAAAGGCAGTTGGTCAAACGGTTTTGACTGTTTTGTATCAGGAGTAGCTGTAGGCTTTAAGCGATGAGCAGTGAGCTTTGAGCTTTGTGCAATAATATGTCTCGTGTTTGCTCAAAGCTCATTGCTCAAAGCTTATAGCTTACAATTCAGCTTTGAGTAATAAGATGTGTTGTGTTTGATTAAAGCTCACAGCTCATTGCTCAAAGCTTACAGCTTTTTCACACATTATTTAAACCTCTCAGGATACTTTGTTACTTTTGTGAAAAATATAACAAAAGATATTCTTACTATCCATATAATTTTGGATTCATTTAGCAATTTCAATCAACATCCAATGGAACAAACAGAAGTTTTAAAATATGTTCATCTTAATGATGTTCATGTAGCGCTTGGTGCAAAAATGGTACCTTTTGCGGGGTATTCGATGCCAGTTTTATATTCAAATCTTATTCAAGAACACATTGGAGTACGTACTTCGGTAGGTGTTTTTGATGTATCGCACATGGGCGAGTTTGTTGTAAAAGGTGAGCGAGCAACCGAGTTTTTACAATATGTTACTTCTAATGATGTTTCGGTATTGATTGATGGAAAAGTGCAGTATTCATGTTTGCCAAACGATAAAGGAGGAATTGTAGATGACCTTTTGGTATATCGTTGGAACGAAAACGAATATTATTTAGTAGTAAATGCTTCAAACATCGAAAAAGATTGGAATTGGCTACAACAGAACAATACATTCGGTGTAGAAATGGAAAATATTTCAGACCGATTGAGTCTCTTTGCTGTTCAAGGACCTAAAGCCATTGATACATTGAAAAAATTGACAGATTTAGATTTGGAGTCGATGGAATATTATTCTTTTAAAGCGGGAACAGTAGCTGGTATTGACGACGTATTGATTTCTTCAACAGGTTATACGGGTGCAGGTGGTTTTGAAGTATACGTTTGGAACAAAGATGCGGAGGCTATGTGGAAAGCTATTTTTGAAGCAGGAGCTGAATTTAATATCATGCCTGTGGGCTTAGGTGCAAGAGATACCTTGCGTACAGAAATGGGTTACTGTTTATACGGAAACGATATTGATGATAGTACTTCTCCGATTGAGGCAGGCCTAGGATGGATCACTAAATTCAATAAAGAGTTTATCAATTCTGAATTCCATAAAAAGATTAAAGAGAACGGCCCAACACGTAAATTAGTAGGCTTTGAAATGATAGATAGAGGGATTCCTCGCCAACATTACGAAATCATGGATGCCGCTGGTAATATTATTGGTGAAGTAACTTCAGGAACACAGTCGCCAACCTTAAGCAAAGGTATTGGCATGGGCTATATTACTAAGGAATATACCAAAGTAGGTGCTGATATATATATCAATATCCGTAATAAATATTTAAAGGCAGTAGTGACCAAAATGCCTTTCTTAAAGTAATTAGTCTGTATTAGATTCTTTTGAAATTATGCAAAAAATTGACGTTTGTATCAGTCCCGAGTTATTACATTTATATAATATCGAAAATTCAATAGTTGTTGTAGTAGATATTTTTAGAGCGACTTCGTGCATGACAACTGCTTTTGCCAATGGTGTAGAAGCAATTATTCCAGTATCGAGTATTGATGAATGTGTTAGTTATCAACAAAAAGGATACTTAGCCGCTGCTGAACGTGATGGAAAAACGCCTGAAGGGTTTGATTTTGATAACTCACCTTTCAGCTACATGACTGAAAAAGTAAATGGTGCAACCATCTGTGTTACTACTACTAACGGTACGTTGGCTATCACAAAATCTAAGTCGGCTGTAAAAGTAATGGTTGGGTCTTTCTTGAATTTAGGGGCATTAGCCAATTATTTAAAAGACCAACAATACGATATTTTGGTATTATGTGCAGGATGGAAAGGGAAACCAAACTTGGAAGATACACTTTTTGCAGGAGCTTTAGTAGAACGTTTACAAGAAGAATTTATGGTAGAAGATGATTCTGCGTTGATGGCGTTACGTCAATATGAATTATCAAAAAATGATTTATTATCATTCGTTGCGTCGTCTTCTCACGTAAAAAGACTACAGCGTTTGGGTATTCAAAAAGATATTGCTTATTGTTTACAACATGACTTATACGATGTTTTACCCGTTATGCGTGGCAATACATTAGTAAAAATGTAGCACGAGTTTTCAACTCGTGACCAATGAATATTAATTTGATGGAGGTAATTTAAATACCTCCATCAAATTAATATCTTACCCTAACAATTCTCACCATCTATATCACAAACATCTCCCGAAATCGCCGCTACTTGTTTTTCTTGAGCTAGTTTTTCAAAGATTTCTTTAAAAACCTCTGACGGTTGTGCACCCGAAACAGCATATTTTTTATCAAAAATAAAGAAAGGGACACCCGATATACCTTGTTGGCGGAAATAGTGCATTTCTTCTTTTACTTCATCAGATGCTTCGTCTGAATTAAGAATACCCAACGTTTTTTCAGCAGACCAACCGAATGGAGCCATCACTGCTACTACAGCACTTTGCTCGGTTAAATCTACTCTATCCACAAAATATGCCTTCATCAAAGCTTCTTTTACTTCAGCTTGAATCCCTTCATGCAAAGAAACCGTAAGTATTCTATGAAAAGCAAAAGTATTGATAGCCTTTGGAAGATTTTCGAAGTCAAAATCTAAATCAACTGATGAGGCCGCCTGTTCAACCTGATGAAATTTTTGTGCATAATTAGGGCCAAAACGGTTTTCCATGTGTGTACTAAAAGGTATTCCTTCCGTAGGCACACTAGGATCTAGTTGAAAAGGATGGTAGATAACTTGCAGATTACAAGAACTTTGTGTATCTTCAATAGCTTTTTCTAACCTTCGCTTACCGATATAACACCAAGGACATACGATGTCCGAAACAACATCTACACGAATTATTGGTTTTGTATTCATTTTTTAAAAATTATAATTCCTTACTTATCAAACAAAGACCTATAACATTTGATTTAATCTTTTAAATCAAAACTTTTATAACTGCTGATTAAATCACCACTAGAGAGACTATTCTTAAATTTTTACGTACTTATTATTAGAACGGCTTTTTGCCTTTGAAAATTCATTTTTGTTTTTAGATTCCATAAAATCAACTAAAAATCAAATAGTTATAAGTTTCAAGTTTTAAATTAATGTTTACGTTATGAAAAAAATCTATCTTTTCGCAGTAGTCGCACTCCTTGCTTTAGTGTCTTGTAATCGTAACAGTTTTCAAATTGGTTCTGCTTGTCATAGAGAAATCGAAGATGAGGTATTCAAGCCAAACTATCAGTCATTCACAACGGTTGAAAAACAGTTTACCATGATTGATACAACCTATAAATTCCAAGCAGTGATTGATGAAATAGGCAATCAGATGAAGCTAAGGGGTTATGCTGACTCTAAAGAGCAACCCAATTTGATTGTATTCTATGCACTATTTCCAAGTGATGTAAACCTTTCGGTACTCCAACGTTCTTTTAGAGGACTAGGTAAGGAAAGTATGAATGAGGAACTTAGAAGAGTAAAACTCAGAAAGGGTACGCTCCTCTTACAGTTTGTCGAAAACGACAGTAATCGTCCTATCTGGATGGGCTATGCGGCAGGTATAGCAGCGCCAGAAACACATGCTATTGATGAAAAGGCATTGAGAATAGCTACTCGTCAGATTTTCGATAATTACAGAATATTTGCCAAAGATTATATTGCAGGTAAACCTGTCACAACACAGGTAATGGCTTTAAAATAATGATAAAAGAACATAAAGGTTTAATAAGTAAGCATTGTTATGATGTCCTCGTGTTGAGGAAATAATTGTAACAATGCTTTTCTATCTTTCATTTCAAAATCTGCAAAGTCAAAACCCGGAGCAACCGTACATCCTACTAAGCAATAAGTATTTTCTTCAACGGGCTTTGAGCCAAACCATTTTCCAGCAGGAACCACTGCTTGAAATACTTCGCCCTTATCAGGATTATTCCCTAATCGAATTATTTCCAAAATACCGTTATCATCCAACACATAAATATTCAACGCACAACCTGTATAAAAATGCCACATTTCGTCAGACGCAATTCGATGAAGCGCTGATATATGATGACTCTCTAACAAAAAATAAATACCCGTCGAAAAACTTCTATCTCCCTTAAATCGTGTTGGAAGAGCCGTTTGAGGAATATTTTCACTCGCCCGATAGGTTTCTGCAAAGTATCCACCTTCTGGATGAGCATTCATTTGATAGTTTTCAATCCAATATTGGGCGTTTTTAGTCGATGACATCCTTGAAAAATCTTTCGTCAAAAGTGAATGGTTCTATGTGTTTAATCTTAATATCAAAAAAATTTGGGTGCAAAGGATTGATAAGGTAATTATATTCTTGTGCAACAATCGCAGAGGGTACCCCCAAAGCAATAGACTGCTCAGAATGAAACCATTCATCTGTATAAGAAGCTAATATGCCTGCTTCAAATATTCTAGCCCAATCGTTGGGTAAACTTGTTGCATCCAACAACGCAATTTCGTTATCTGGCACTTCTAAGGTGATGATAGCGTACTCGTCTTGTGGGTAATATTCACCTAAATGTACTAATACTTCTAATAAAGCGAGAGACCTGTGTGAAGCAGTATAAAGCACCGATGTGCCTCTTCTATTCCAGCGCTGTCCTTTTAAACTTGCTCCGAAACCCGATAAATCGCGGGCTCTTATAAGTTTACTAATTCTAAAAACTTCCATGTTAAATGTGTTAGGGCGTAGTTAAGTAACAGTTTTTAGTTGTGAGTGATGAGTTGTGAGCTATCCACCGATGTGGATTAAAATATGTTGAATACACCACTTTATTTCACACATTAACGTCGTTTATTTTACATAGACTACTTAAACATGGTGTTTATGAAAACAAACCATGTTCAATATATATTAATTCTCTTTCAATGATTTCGTAGCCTAATGAAGTATCTAATAATTCAGTAGGACGTTTTCCTCCTAAAGCAGGCACATGAGAGTGCATCCAGCCATTAAACCTTTCAAGACTTCCAAAAGTTTCTTGACCGAGCTCGTACAATTTTGCCAAGCGTATCAATTTCGCAGAGGCATCTTTGTCCAAGCGTTGGTCTTCTCTGTAGCGTTGAATAGTTCTTTCTGAAATATTTAAGATGTCGGCCATCTCTTTATTTGAAAAAGAAATTTGTTTAGCCAAACTGTCTAACGCTTGTTTAGGTAAACCCTCTTTCGCAATTTCAATCAGGTCGAAATCATGTCTAATTTCACGATTGATGATTGTTTGCCCGCCTAGCAATACAATCAAAGTTGATATAGGTAAAATATTTTGTTTTTTCATGAATGCCATTGTTGCAAATATGTCGTAAATATAACGACATTTGTCGTAAATAATACTATTGATGGCATATTATTTTTGAGTAAGAGCGTTAAACGATAAATTTTTTAAAATATTTTAAGAATTTTTAACAAAATGCAACATTCCTAAATTGTTCTGTGTCATTAGTTTGAATTTAAGTTATTGGTTGTCAATAGATGAAAACTGCTTAACTTGAAGGTTAGAAGTTTGAACACTATGAATCCTCAACCTTTAGCACTGGAACAAACACATTACATAGACAAACATTTGCCACTCGTGGAGGCTTGCCGTAGGGGTGATCGCAAGGCTCAGTACGAGATTTATAGGCTTTATGCAAAGGCTATGTTCAATGTTGCTGTCCGAATAGTAAATCATGTTGGCGAAGCAGAGGACGTCCTGCAAGATGCCTTTTTAGATGCTTTTCAGAAAATCCATGATTTTCGACAAACAAGTACTTTTGGCGCTTGGTTGAAACAGATTGTAATTAATCGGGCTTTAAACCATTTACGAAATAGAAAAGTCCAATTGATTGATATTGAAGAAGCAGTAGAAATTCCTGATACGGAAACGTACGACGAAGAAGGAATAGAACTTAATATTCAAAGAGTACAGAATGCCATTCAACAGTTGCCTGATGGTTTCAGAACAGTACTTTGTTTGTATTTATTAGAAGGCTATGACCACGAAGAAATCGCAGAGATTTTGGGCGTGGCAGAGTCAACTTCGCGAACACAATACATCAGAGCCAAAAAACGATTGTTGGAAATTTTAAAACAATAAAGACCTTTTCTTTTCCTTTGTATTAAGAGAGAGGAGGCTTACAGCGTTATGAAAAAGACAAAAATAGAAAGATTCATTCGTGATAACCGTGAAAACTTTGATCAGTTTGAAATCCCTGTAGGTTTATGGGATAAAATAGACAAAGGCTTGGGGAATTTAGATGCCTTTCCGGGAGAAACACCTTTTGTTGAAAAGAAAAAAATCATTGTTTTCAAACAAAAATATTGGGCATTGGCAGCAGGCCTTGCCATATTAATAGGTTGTTATTTTATACATGACCTTGGTTTCAAATCAGAAAATACAGATAAGATTATTGCTACAGTAAGCCCCGAATACGGCGATAAAATGGTTAAGTATGCAAGTTTGATTGAAACAAAGCGAGAGGAAATCAGGCAAATTGAGGCTCACGACCCAGTACTTTACAAAGAGTTTGCCACAGAAATTGAGAAGCTAAACAAAGACTATCAGAACCTGAAAGCAGAATTACCCCAGACGCCTAATCAGGAAGAGCTAGTTCAAGCGATGATTCAAAATTTACAAGTACAATTAGATATTTTAAACAGGCAATTATCCATTATTCAGAAAATTAAAGATTATCAGAATAATCCGATGAAAAGCATTTGAGGTAAACAGTTTAATCGAAGAATGTCATGAAAAAAGTATTAAATATAGTAGCATTGTGTGTTTTAATAATCAACAGCACCTTTGCACAACAAGTAAGCGTTTATGTACATGATTCTGTAGAAATAAAAGAATATCAGAGCCATGTAAGGGCAAGTATTGCCACAACTAGAAGCAATACGGCAAGAACATTAAATAGCGTTGCGGTAATAGGTAGAGCTAGCGAAATGCCACCTATGCCTCCTACACCACCAACACCAGGGGCAATCACTTATAATTCAGAGTATGGTCAGGCAACTATTCAGGAAACGGCAGCCGTAGAAAAGAAAAAAGTAATTAGTAAATCGTATCCTGTGGATGCTAAAAACTTTTTGAATATTAGCAACCAACACGGAGAAGTAAAAGTAGAGCTTTGGAATAAAAATGAAATCAAAGTAGATATAACTATCACAGGTTATGGTAATACAGAAGCACAAGCCCAAACATTTATTGATAACGTAGAAATCATTGAAAGAAAAGAAGGAGACAAAATAGCCTTTAAAACAATGATTGATACAGATGAGAGAACCAATGGTAACGGCAACTGGAGTTGGGCAAATAGCTTAACAAATACTTTTAACTGGAGCAGTAGCAACGGTAAAAAAGTAAATGAAAAACGAGGCGTAGAGATTAACTATATGATTTATATGCCAAAGTCTAATTCATTGACGGTTTCAAATAAATATGGCAAAACGATTATTCCTCAGTTTTCAGCTCCCTTGAAGATTACGTCTAATTATGGAAGCTTTGTTTCTGATAGATTGACAGGCGGAGAGAAAGATATTTTTGTGCAATATGGCTCAGGAAATATCAAACAAATGGATGATGGCGATTTGCACATTGCTTATTCAAAACTAAATATCGAAAAGGCAGACAACCTAAAATTGACTAACAATTATGGTTCGATGATTTTAGATGACATTAATAATCTGGATGGAACAATTCAGTATTCAAGTGGAAAAATTGGTAAAATTAACCAAACTGGAAAGTTATCAATCAGTTATTCAGATGGCGTTCAGTTAGCAGAATTATCGAAGACCTTGAAGACGTTAGACATTCGTTCAAATTATACAGCGGTAAAATTACCTGTAACGGGTGATTGCAATGCTGATTTTGAAGTAACGACTACGTATGCCAACTTTAGATACCCAGAAGGCAAATGTACGCTAACAGTAAATCCTGATGATAATAAAGAAGTTGACGACCGTACGATGGGATGGAAATCTACCAAGGTTTATAAAGGAAAGATTGGTAAAGGCTCAGCCACCAAGATTACCATCAAGACCAATTATGCAGGAGTGAAATTCACAGAAAAATAAATAAAAAGCCTAACGTAAATATTCAATGCGTTAGGCTTTTTTTACTTCAAAATACTTAATATCTACAACTAGCTTTTCCAATAATTCTCTTGTTCTTTCAGGACGAGCATCGGTAATAAATACTTGGTTAAATGTTCCATCAGTCATCATATTAATCAACTGTTGGATTCTTTTGTCGTCAAGCTTATCAAAAATATCATCTAAGAGTAAAATTGGTGCGAAGCCCTTCGCAATACTCAACATTTCAAATTGAGCCAGTTTAAGTGCAATCACAAAAGATTTTTGTTGTCCCTGAGAGCCAAATTTACGCAAGGTAAAGCCATTGATTTCAAAAATGAAATCATCCTTATGGCTTCCAAGTGTTGTTCTCTGTGCAGCCAAATCTCGGTGCCTATTTCTTCGAAATAAGGCAACAAAGTCATCATTGCCTACCTCCGACTCATAAATCATTTCTACGCTCTCTCTGGCATCAGATAATACCTCATAATGCTTTTTAAAAATAGGTAGGAAATTCTCCGTAAAAACGATACGAGCCTGATATATTTTGAGAGAGACTTCCACCAAAGGGTCTGTATAAATATCTAACAGTAAATCATCCACATAATGGCGTTCGGCAAACTGTTTGAGTAAAGAGTTCCGTTGTAATAACAGGCGATTGTATTGCAATAGATTTTCAAGGTACTCTGCATCCAATTGCGCCATCACTCCGTCGAAGAATTTTCTTCTTTCCTCACTCCCATCCCGAATTACATCCGTATCATTAGGAGACAGCAACACCACTGGGAATTTTCCGATATGTTCTGATAGCTTTTCGTATGCTTTTTTGTCATGCAAAACAGCCTTCTTTTGTCCCTTTTGTAAAGCAACAGTAATGAGTGTATTTTTTTCACTCTCGAAATTGCCCTCAATCATCATAAAATCAGCTTCATGATTGATACTAAGGGTATCTTGATTAGAGATAGAACTTTTAGTTAAAGCCAAAAAGTAAATAGCGTCTAATAAATTAGTTTTGCCAATACCATTTTCGCCAACAATACAATTTACCCGAGGCGAAAACTCGAAAGTATTGTAGTCGTAGCTTTTGAAATTGGTCAAACTAAGTTTTTGTAAATACATGAAAAGAAAATAAAAAGGGATTGAATTGGAAATTGTGGATAAAATTTGACAAAACATGTATTTAAGCATCAATGAATAATACAAAATACTTTGTGTGTTCTTTGTTTTGTACTAATTTCGTAGTGCAAATTAAAGACTGTTTGATGGGATTGCAAATCACAGGCAGTTTAGCATCGGATTTACCTCCGAATAAGCAGTGTCAAGGTGAAGCTTACACTTTCACTTATTCACAAATCACTCATTCATAATTGTAGAAAATGGCAAATAAAGCTGAAAACAAAGTAAAATACTCGAAGGAGACCTATATGTACTGGTACGAGTCAATGGTACTTCAACGCAAATTTGAAGAACGTGCTGGTCAGTTGTATGGACAACAAAAAATCAAAGGTTTTTGTCACCTTTACATCGGACAAGAAGCTTGTTCATCAGGAGCAAGATCTGCATTGAAAGACGGCGACAAGTATATCACAGCATATCGTGACCACGGTATTCCTTTAGCTTTAGGTTCAGACCCTAATACTATCATGGCTGAGTTGTTCGGAAAAGCTACTGGTATCTCTAAAGGAAAAGGTGGTTCGATGCACATTTTTGATAAATCAGTTGGCTTTGTGGGTGGACATGGTATTGTGGGTGCACAAATTCCATTAGGAGCAGGTTTGGCTTTTGCTGAAAAATATAACAAAACTGGAAACTTAGCAATTTGTTATTTCGGTGATGGTGCTGTTCGTCAAGGTGCTTTGCACGAAGCGTTTAATATGGCAATGACTTGGAAACTACCTGCCATTTTTGTGGTAGAAAACAATGGTTATGCCATGGGTACATCGGTTTCTCGTACTTCAAACGTTACAGACCTTTATACAATCGGCGAAGCGTATGATATGCCCTCTGAACCGGTAGATGCCATGAGCGTTGAGGCTGTTCATGAAGCGGTTTCTCGTGCGGCTGACCGTGCTAGAGCTGGAGAAGGACCAACTTTCTTAGAATTCAAAACATATCGTTATAGAGGGCACTCAATGTCTGACCCTCAGAAATACCGTACGAAAGAGGAGGTTGAGCAATACAAAATGCGTGACCCTATCGAGCAAGTAAAGAAAGCAATTTTAGATAATGGTCTTGCTACAGAAGAGGAACTAGCAGCGATTGATGCTGAAATCAAAGTAAGAGTAGAAGCTTCGGTTAAATTTGCAGAAGAATCTCCTTGGCCAGACCCAGCAGAGATTTTTACAGATGTTTACGTAGAAGAATATCCATTCCCTGTAGAATAAGGATAATAGAAGATACAAAAAAGCCGTTCCAACTTCGTTTGGGACGGCTTTTTTAGTTTATCCAGTCGAATGATACCTTATCGTGTTCTGGATGTGCAACCTCTGGTGCTTTTTTGTTGTTCGCATACTTTCTAGTGGCATTTTTCTTTGCCTGAAAGTCTCTCCAATCATACCGTTGGAAAATGGCTAAGCTGTGTCTCATATTATTGTTGTTTACATATTGAAAAAATTATAATACAAATGTAAAATATTGTAATAATAAATAATTAAACACTTGATTATATGATTATTAACAAAATATTTGATAAAATGAGTTCAGAG